>JAPPOI010000407.1 GCA_028818055.1 Boseongicola sp. | reverse complement strand
GTGTATAACATCAGCAGGTAGAGCAGGCGGTCACGCGCATATGGGGCAAGAGTATATTCAAGACAAGACCGGGGCAGAGGTTATCCTGCGACGATCACCGCGCGCCAGACGGATGACACTGCGGGTTTCCACGCTTGATGGCCGTGTGACGTTAACCGTTCCTCGACGTGTCGCACTTCCCGATGCTCAGGCGTTCGTTTCAGAACGTTCCGACTGGATTGCTGCCGCAAAAGCAAAGGTAGCGCCGATCAGACAGGTTGGAATTGGATCGGTAATTCCAATCGAAGGCGTGGACGTCGAGATTATTGCCCGAAAAAGTGGAAAACCGGCGCTGAAGGGTGGTGCGCTTCTTGCACCATACCGGGGAACGGCGCCTTCGGTTCAGGCATTCCTGAAAGCCATAGCCCGCGAACGCATTGTTGATCAGGCCGATGCCTGTGCTGCCCAGATTGGCACAATGTACAGGCGATTGTCTTTGCGCGACACGCGATCAAGGTGGGGGTCCTGCAGCGCCGACGGCAACCTGATGCTATCCTGGCGCTTGATCATGGCGCCGCCAGACGTTCTTCAATACGTGGTTGCCCACGAAGTCGCGCACTTGAGGGAAATGAACCATTCGGCGTCATTTTGGTCGGTCGTAGAAACTTTGTTCCCTGACCATTCTGCACAACGCAAGTGGCTGCGTCAGCATGGACCCGCTCTACATTCCTATCGCTTCGATTGACGACCATGGATGGTTTGTGATCACGTAAGCTATGACTACCAAGGTTTCCGATCCCCCCGTCGCCGCCCACGATCGTGTCTATCGCCAGCTTCGCAGCAGGATCATGCATGGAGAGATGGACCCGGGGAGCTCGCTGACACTGCGTGGGATCGGTCAAGAATTCGATGTTTCGATGACCCCGGCACGCGAAGCCGTTCGTAGACTGGTCGCCGAGGGTGCGCTTTCTCTATCGTCTTCGGGCCGTGTTTCGACACCGGAGTTGTCCAACGACAGGATCGAAGAACTCGCAGCGCTACGCGCACTGTTGGAAACAGAACTAGCCAGTCGTGCCTTGCCTCGTGCTCACATGGCGTTGATTGACCGACTGACCATGATCAACCATTCCATAGCCGAGGCTATCGTGAAGAAAGATGCGGTCGGATACATAAGGTATAACCTGGAATTTCACCGGTCCCTCTACCTGCGTGCTCAAGCGCCTGCGATGTTGGCTTTGGCTGAGACAGTTTGGCTTCAACTAGGGCCGACGATGCGGCTTTTGTACGGCAAGTTAAACCGAACGGAATCTCCCAAAAATCATATGCTTATACTCGCCGCTCTCAGGGCAGGCGACGAACCGCGCCTCAGGTTTGCTGTTCGTAGTGATGTCACGCAAGGGCTTCGCCTGTTGATGGCGTGAACACTTCAGATCGGGTTCGGTTTTCCATCACAAATTTGCGTTTGACCATCTCGGCAAACACGGATTAGGCAATCGTCATGGAACGTCCCACGCCATTGATTACGCCTGTTCTGATAGTTGGTTGCTTCATCATGTTGCTGAGCTTCGCGGTGCGGGCGTCGTTTGGCGTATTCCAGATCCCGGTTGCTGATGAGTTCGGTTGGGCGCGTGTGGAATTTTCTCTCGCCATTGCAATCCAAAACCTTGCGTGGGGCATCGGGCAACCAATCTTTGGCGCAATTGCTGAAAAGATCGGGGATCGCAAAGCAATTGTTCTGGGCGGACTGATCTACGCCATTGGTTTGGGGCTATCAGCGATTGCGACGACGCCGTACGCAATTCAAGCGCCTCAAGTTCTGATTGGTTTCGGGATTGCTGGCACCGGGTTCGGCGTAATCCTTGCCGTTGTCGGTCGTGCAAGCTCGGATGAGAACAGGTCCATGTCGCTTGGCATCGCGACGGCCGCCGGTTCGGCGGGTCAGGTCGTGGGTGCACCATTTGCAGAATGGCTGCTGACGATGATGCCGTGGCAATCAGTCTTTTTGGTTTTTGCCGCCATTGTTCTTGCCTCGCTTTTGTCGTTGCCGTTGATGAAAGCACCCACGGCATCAAAGGCCGAGATTGAAGAAAGCCTGGGAAGCGTTTTGCGACGCGCGTTCAAAGACCCATCATACGCAATGATCTTCATGGGCTTCTTTTCGTGCGGGTATCAACTTGCGTTTATCACCGCGCATTTTCCGGCCATGGTGACCGAGATGTGTGGACCAATCGCACCCGGTGGGATCCTTCACTCTTTGGGCGTCACAACAACATCTGCATTAGGCGCTATGGCGATCGCTGTCATTGGTATTGCTAACATCGCCGGTACTCTTGCGGCGGGCTGGGCTGGTAAAAGGTACACCAAGAAGTACTTGTTGGCCGGGATCTATACGGGACGCACCGTTATTGCGGCTGCGTTTATTCTTGCACCGATCACGCCAGTAACCGTTCTCGTGTTCTCGGCTGCTATGGGTGCTCTCTGGCTTGCGACAGTGCCGTTAACCAGTGGTCTCGTCGCCCATCTGTATGGCTTGCGGTACATGGGCACGCTTTATGGCATTGTCTTCTTCAGTCACCAGCTCGGATCTTTCCTGGGCGTGTGGCTTGGTGGGCGGATGTATGACGTCACAGGTGACTACACGGCGGTGTGGTGGATTGGCGTCGCAGTCGGCGCATTCAGCGCCATTGTTCATTTGCCAATTCGGGAAGAGCAACAGGCCGTTCCGGCCTAAACCGTCTTCCTCAGAAAAGTCTCGAGCGCTTTGGCAACGTCACCAGGATGGGTCTGCGGAAACGCGTGGCCACCCCATTTGACCTCAACGTGGTGAGTGTCCGGGTTCAATTCGGTCAATCGGGCGAGTGACGATTGTGGTATGACCGGATCATCAGTTCCCCAAATCGCAAGCACCGGTGTACCAAGCGCATGAAGTGTTTCGTGATCTTCCGAGATATCTTCTTTCAGAGCATGACGACGAGACGACAACAGCGCAGGAAGATACCCGCGTATTCGTGTCTCTGCGGCTTGCCGATCAAGGAGATCGGGCACAATGGTTGATGCGTCGATCTGAAGAGCGAGTTCGCGTCGAAGTGCGGCGCCTCCGAACACGCGCATGAGCCAATCTCCAACAAGCGGCCACGTCCATATTCGATCAGAAAGCTTCGGATAGACTTTCTACAATCCGGCCTGCGCCAAAAGAACAAGTGCGCGAATGCGGGACCCTTCTTCAGCTGCGAAGGCGGTCGCGATGGCTCCACCCATGGAGTACCCGATAATCGTCAATGGCCCCGATACTTTCTGGTTATCCAGAAGCTCGCGGAGTTGCCAAAGAAAGAAGTCCAAAGATTGGTTGCCATGTGGACGGTCAGAATATCCGCGCCCAAACAGATCGTAACTTAGAACCCTATATCCAAGCGATGACAGCGTGCGTTCTACACCCGCAAAAATATAGCTTGGGGTCGATAAACCAGGGATGCAAACGGCAACCGGACCGTCCTCGGGCCCGCTCCATCGAAAGTGCGTGCGACCGTTGGACAGTTCGGCCATTTGTCCTTTTGCATTGTCTTGACTTTCGGGAGTCATCGGTCGCCGGACCCATTCGGCAACGAACGGGCAGGCAATGAGAATGCAAACTAGTACGATGAAGAAAGGCAACATTGGCCGTGGTTCACAACCGTTTTGGACTTGGCGTTTTGCGAGACAATGCCTCGCGCCAGATGAGTACCAATCCCGACGCGATAATCAATGCAATTCCCGACAGCGCGATGAAGTCCGGCAATTCATCAAAGACTGTGTAGCCCCAGAAGACAGCAAGCGGCATTGCTATGTATTCGAACGGTGCAATGAATGCGGCTTCTGACTTTCGATAGGCTTCGCTGATCATGAAGCCACCCCCCGAGGAAATAATCCCCAGTGCCATGGCAAACATAAAATCACGTGGGGATGGCCATACCCAAGCAGTCAGAAGAAACTGTGCCGATTGGTGATCAAAGACGTTGAATTGACCGTGTCCAAGCGTCAGCCCCGCGATGGTAGACACTGCGAAGAACGTGGCTTGGATGTAGAATGTCATCGCTGTCGCGTTCTCGGTCCCTCCAATTTTTCGGGTGAGGATATGCAATAGAGCGTATCCAAATGCGGCAAGCAGTGGCAGCAGCGACGCGATTTGGAACGCAGAAGTTCCAGGGCGCAAAACAATCAGGACACCCAGCAGTCCAAAACCGATGGCCGCCCAGCGTCTTGGCCCAACAGTCTCTCCAAGCACGTAAACTGAAAGGATAGAGATCAGCATCGGGCTTATAAAGAATATGGCCACCGCATCCGCTAAGGGCAGGGCTGCAAGCCCGAGAAAGAATGTGAAGTTCGCAAAGACAACGCAAAGACCCCGGACGATGTGGACACCCAACCGCTTGGTGCGGAGAGACTTCAAACCACCGGACAAGGGTACAAATACACACAGGATAAAGGTCAAACCCGTTAAAGACCGGCTGAACATCAACTCGTAAAGCGGGTAGTCACCGGACAAAAATTTCACCAGCACGTCGTTTGTGGAAAAACAAAAGACGGCACCAAGCGCCCAAAGCGCTCCAATCGCCGCAGCACGGTCGCTGGTCTTCGTCGTCATTTCCAACGGTCTCCGGAGAGAGGCGCTAACGGAGCGCTCGATCCAATGCGTTGAGAAAACGGGACCTGTCGGATTTTGTAAAGCTTTTCCCGCCGCCTTGGTGAAACGGATTGGCGGCTCGTATGTCGGCCATCAGATCACGGGTCGCTAGAACATTGCCGATGTTCTTTGCCGTCAGTTCCGATCCGTCGGGTCTCAGCACCCTTGCACCGGCCTCGACCGCTTTGGCAGCTAAGGGAATGTCACTTGTGATGACGACATCACCTGCGGTGCATCGCTCGGCAATCCACATGTCGGCTACATCCGCGCCGTCAGCCACGTAGACCATTTCGATCAGCGGATTTTCGGAAAGACGCAATCCGCCGTTTGAGACCATGAAGACCTTCTTCTTCAGGCGCGTTGCGACAGTCTCAACTTCGGATTTCACCGGGCAGGCGTCGGCGTCCACATAAATGATGGTCACGGAAAATCAGTCCCAAAGCGCATCAGAGTGGAATGCAATGTGATCGCCCATAAACGTCGATACGAAGAAATAGCTGTGGTCATAGCCGTCTTGCATTCGAACGGTCGCGTTGCTCCGTTTTTCCGTAAGAGCAGTGGCCAGAGCTTCCGTCTTCAATAGGTCGCCAAACTGGTCTTCGGTCCCGGTATCCACCAGCACGGGGATATCGATGCCTTGGTTCTTCACAAGTTCGGTCGCATCGTGAAGCGCCGCATTCTCTAGGCCACCCAGATACGCATTGAACTGCTTTTGACCCCAATCAGATTGAGTTGGATTGCAGATCGGCGAAAATGCCGACACGGACCGAAATCGTCCAGGGGACTTGATAGCAAGCGTCAACGCCCCATGACCGCCCATAGAATGCCCGGTGATACCTTGCCGAGCCATGTCTACTGGAAAGTGCTCTACCAACAACGTCGGAAGGTCAGAAAGGATGTAAGTCTGCATCTTGAAGTGAGGCGCCCATGGCTCCTCAACAGCATCAATGTAAAAGCCTGCAC
>JAPPOI010000212.1:4829-5629 GCA_028818055.1 Boseongicola sp. | reverse complement strand
TTTCTCGAAGAAGGAGCAGCACGCCCCCGACTAGGTGAAGATGAACCCGAACGGCAAAATCCCCACGATCTGGGATCGGGCCGAGGGGCGCGCGATCTTTGAGAGCGGGGCGATCCTGTGGCATCTGGCGGAAAAATACGGGCGGTTCCTGTCGGACGATCCGGTGGAACGGTCCGAGACGTTGCAATGGCTGTTCTTTCAGGTTGGCCATATTGGCCCGATCATGGGACAGGCGATGTTCTTTCAGCGCATTGCCAAGCCCAATGGCGATGAGGTGCCCTATGCCATCGACCGCTACGTGAGCGAAAGCCGCCGGTTGCTGGAAGTTCTGGATACGCGGCTCCAAGGCCGCGACTGGTTGGTGGGCAGTGAGATGTCGATTGCCGATATCGCCATTTACCCCTGGGCGCGCAGCTATTTCTGGGCGACGGTGGATGTTGATGGCCTGCCCAACCTGTCGGCCTGGTTTGACCGACTTGATGCGATGCCGAGAGTGCAGGAGGCATTGCAATTGCCAGAGCCGCGTCCGTCGGCCTTCGGTAAAGGCGACATCGAGGCCGCCGCGTCCGCAAACGCCGCCCGGTTCAAGGCGTAAGGTCATGACGCTCCGTGTGGATATCGTCTCGGATGTGGTCTGCCCGTGGTGCGTGATCGGGTATCACCAATTGGCCAAGGCGGTGGTAGAAACCGGAATCTGGATTGACGTGCATTGGCATCCGTTCGAGCTGAACCCTGATATGGCTCAGGAAGGCGAGAACCTGCGCGAACATCTGGCCGCGAAATACGGCACCACGCTGGAA
>JAPPOI010000212.1:0-4819 GCA_028818055.1 Boseongicola sp. | reverse complement strand
TAAGTACCTTCCGCGCCCACCAGCTGATCGACTGGGCCGAGGAACATGGCCGTGCACACGACATGAAACTGGCGCTGTTTGCGGCCTTCTTCACCCGCCGCGAGGATCTCAACAACGTGGATGTCCTTACCGTTGTCGCCGGCAGTATCGGTCTTGATCGCGACACCGCTCGCGCCGCGCTTGTCAGCGGAGAACGCGCTGAGTTCGTCCGCGAAAAAGAGCGGTTCTGGACATCCCGCGGCATCACCGGTGTGCCTGCGATGATCTTCAACCGCCAGCATCTCGTCACCGGCGCGCAGGGCGAAGTGAACTATGCCAATATCCTAAACCAGCTGCAGCCAGCACAAGCCGTCTGAGGGCAAGGCACACGCCAAGGGAGGAGCAACCATGTCGAAAGCACAAGTGATCCACAAGAAAGGTCCACCCAGTTGCATGACCTGGAAGGACTGGCATGTACCGGACCCGGCCCCGGGCGAAGTGCGTATGCGTCACACGGCGGTGGGCGTGAACTACGCCGACACTTATCACCGCGGCGGAATCTCTCATCCCTGGCCCGTGCCGGATGAACCGGTGGTGATCGGCTTCGAAGGCGTGGGCATTGTAGAAGGTGTGGGCGATGGCGTGACTGGGTTCAAAACCGGTGATCGCGTCGCCTATGGCATCCCGCCCTTGGGCAGCTATCCCGAGACCCGCAACTACCCTGCTGACAAGTTGTTGCACCTGCCCGAAGGGTTGGAAGACACGCAGGTCGCCGCCCTGCTGATGAAAGGCATGACCGCGCACTACCTGTTGCACCGCACCTACGCCGTGCAGCCTGGCGACACCATCCTTGTCCACGCCGCTGCGGGCGGCATGGGGCTGATCCTGTGCCAATGGGCCAGGGCGCTTGGAGCAACCGTGGTGGGTACGGTCTCCACGCCGGAAAAGGCCGAGGTCGCCCGCGAGGCAGGTTGCGATTTTCCGGTCGTTCGCTCACAGCAAAGTTTCGTCGACGTTGTGCGTGACGTTACCGACGGCGAAGGATGCGCAGTGGTCTACGAGGCCATTGGCAAGGACACGCTGCAGGATAGTCTGGACTGCCTGCGCTTGATGGGGGTCTGTGCAGCCTACGGACACGTCTCGGGTCCACCCGACCCGGTGGACATCATTCAGGATCTCGGTCGGCGGGGGTCGCTGTTCATCACCCGGCCCGCGATCATGCACTACGTCGCCAAACGCTCCGATCTGGAATGGACCGCACGCGATCTGTTCAAGGCCATTGGCGACGGCATTCTGGATGCCAACATTAACTACGAATATGCGCTGAAGGATGCCGTGAAGGCCCATGAAGCCATCGAGTCCGGCAAGACGCTCGGCGCGACGGTCCTGATTCCATGAGCCTCACTGGCATCAAGGCGCTGACCTTCGACACCGGCGGCACCCTGCTGGATTGGCACACCGGCTTTCGCGACGCCTTTGCGGAAGCCGGTCGACGTCACGGGATCGACCGCGACTGGGGCCAGATCGCGAACCGGTTTCGCCGCATGTCGATGGAGATGATGCTCGACCTCGGGGAGGTCGGCCCGCCGGAATACAATTTCGATGACGCCCATGCGCGCAGTCTTGAGGCCTTGCTGGGCGAAGAGGGGCTGGACGCTTTTGACGAGACTGACCGCTACCGGATCGCTTGGGAGGCACCGCATCGCCTGGCGGCATGGCCGGATGTCCGCGAAGGGCTCGCCGCGCTGCGCGAGCGCTACATCGTGGCGTCCTTCACGTTGTTGTCCTACCGCCTGGTGATCGATACGTCCCGGCGCAATGGGCTGACCTGGGATGCGGTGCTGTCCTGCGAAGGGCTAGGCGTCTACAAGCTTTTGCCCGAAGCTTACCTACGCGCAACGAAGATGCTGCAACTGGCACCAGCCGAATGCCTGATGGTCGCCTGCCATCCTTTCGACCTCGATGCGGCGGCCAAGGTCGGGTTTCGCACCGCACTGGTGCGAAGACCTAATGAATGGGGTGCCCAAGTAGCAGACAGTCCCAAGATGCCACCAAGTGGGACCTATGACCTTGAGGTCGATAGCATCGAAGAACTCCCAAAAAGCATTGATTAGCTTTTCCGAGCTTCTTGTGGTTCTGAAGGACCCTTCACACGTCGGTTGATTTGTTGCGTAAAGCTGGAACGTCCGGTTCCGTGATGCTGCGCCGCAGCTCAGGTCATACTCACGGACGGCAGCTTTGGGCCGTCCGTGAAGACGGCCCGGTACGGTTAGATTTCAATCGCCTCAGCAATCGCTAGTGCATCCTCCAACTCCACGCCAAGATACCTGACGGTACTGTCCATTTTCGTGTGTCCTAGCAGCAGCTGAACCGCGCGAAGATTTCCAGTCTTCTTATAGATTTGAGTGACTTTGGTCCGCCGCATTGAGTGCGTACCATAGGCGCTTGCCTCAAGACCAATCGATGTCACCCAATCTCGGACAATGCGCGCATATTGGCGGGTCGAGATGTGTAGGCGTTCGTGAAAACGACCCGGCCAAAGGTACTCGGAGCCGACCATCAGTTCATCTTCCAACCATTTCTCAACAGAAGCACGTGTCCCTTCAGATATCTCAAAGCGCACTGGCTTCTGCGTTTTGCTTTGTAAGACTGACGCCCGTTCCTTGATCTGACCTGAAGCCATGACATCGGCGACCTTCATCTTCACTAGGTCGCAGCCACGCAATTTGCTATCGATAGCCATGTTGAAGAGGGCGAGATCGCGGTGGTTCTCGGCCAGTTCGAGGCGAACCCTAATTGCCCAGACATGTTTTGGTTTCAGCGGACGCTTCTGACCGACAATCCGCCCTTTGTTCCAGGCAGGGCGAAGCGCGCGAATAGCTGGTAAGTTTGGTGTTTCCATGACTGATCCTCCGATCCGCCATGCCCTCCCAAAACGACAACCCGACGTTGACGAAGCACCCTATCACGGGACGCAGCGCTTACTCCACGATGGCAGTGACCCTCGTTTTGGATTTTGCTGCACGTCAGAAATTCTTCTGCGTCTTCTCTAGCTCTCAAGTTCGAAATCGGTCCTGGTGATTTTGCGGAGGTACCAAAAAATTCAACCAGAGACGATCTTTCGCAACTTCTCCAAGAGCCAAATATGGAGCGGATTGCTGGCATCGCGTATGTGGCGGACTGCGTGAAGCTGAAAGCTGCCGCCATCGATCGGCAAAGGTGCGTATACGATATCGAACCGATGTGCGTTGCCCTGTGCCACCCTGCTGGGCAAAGTGACCACAAAATCCGAGTTTTCGATGATGGACAGGGCCGCGAACAGGGATGGCACGACCGTCTGAATGTTTCTTTTCAGGCCCTGAAGATGCAGCGCATGATCTACAAGGTTTCGGTTCGGGCCGTAGGGCGAGATCAGCAGATGGTGAACTTGCGCGACTGCGTTCAGGGTTAGACCTTGAGAGAACAGCGGATGATCCCGGCGGCCAGCAAGAACATAGTGCTCTGAATAGAGCTCTTCGGCGACAAATGCCGTCTCGCGGTTGGGAGGGAAATCGAAGTATCCAATGGAAAGATCAATCTGTCCCTGAACCATGGCTTCCAGCGCCTCGCGGTTTTGAAGCGGGAAGGCGTGCACGTTTATGTTCGGGCTGGCTGTCCGCAACTCGGCGACCAACTTCGGGATGATGCCAGTCAATTCATAGTCAAACGCGCCAATCTTCAAGGTTGTTGCCGCTGTGTCGGGAGAAAACTCTTCTGCCCCCTCCAGCGTTTCTGAAATCAGCCGGACGATGCGTCGAACCTTTGGTTCCAACTCATGGGCGAGCGCCGTTGGTTCCAGCCCGTGTGCCCGCCGGAGGAACAACGCATCGCCATAAAGGTTGCGAAGCCGTTTCAGCGCGTGGCTGACGGCGGGTTGCGTCAGGCCCATTTCGCGCGCAACGGCCGTTGCCTGGCGATGTCGCATAGCTCCAAGGAACACCAGCAAGATCGTGGTATCGATCAGTCTAAGATCAACTTGATTTATATCTCTCATAGAATGATTTCATTATTCTGCATTTCTCCCAGCGTCTAGCCTTGCCTTGAAAACACGCGATCCGATTCCGCGTTCGGGAGGGGAAATGGCTGAGATACAGCTTCGGAACATCGGCAAGAGATGGGGCTCTTTCATCGGTGTCGATAACTTTGATCTGACCATAGCCGACAAGGAGTTCCTGGTCCTACTGGGCCCCTCCGGCTGCGGCAAGACAACGACCATGCGGATGATCGCGGGGCTTGAGGATGCCACCGAGGGCGAGATCGTGATCGACGGCAAAGTGGTCAATGACCTTGAGCCGAAAGAGCGGGATGTGGCGATGGTTTTCCAGAGCTACGCGCTCTACCCCAACAAGAATGTCTATGAGAACATCCGCTTTCCGCTAAAGGTGCGCAAGATCGACCCTGCCACCCATGACGAACGGGTTCGACGTGCGAGCGCGATGGTCGAGTTGGACGATTTCTTGCACCGGCGTCCAGCGGAACTGTCGGGCGGGCAAAGGCAGCGCGTGGCACTCGCCCGCGCCATCGTGCGCGAACCCAACGTATTCCTGATGGACGAGCCGCTCAGCAATCTCGATGCAAAACTCAGGGTCTCGACCCGCGCACAAATCAAGAACCTGAGCCACGAGTTGGCGGTCACGACCATCTATGTCACCCATGATCAGGTCGAAGCGATGACGCTGGCCGATCGCGTCGTGATCATGAAGCAAGGTGTGGTTCAGCAGATCGGCACACCCGTCGAGATCTACGACCGGCCCGCCCCCACTTTTGTTGCCGGTTGCATCGGCAACCCGGCCATGCACCG
>JAPPOI010000205.1 GCA_028818055.1 Boseongicola sp. | reverse complement strand
TCTGTCGATCTAAGCCCTGTCGTGGCTTGTCACGAATGACTAGCTGTTGCTAGTTTTTCTTGGCTCAACCGGAACATCCGAGTACGATATCCGTGAACGTGCTCAGGACCCCGAATTTCTGGCGTCTGTCTTGGACTTCATCATCATGGATGACGCGTGGATTCAGGCGTTTTGCGCCGATTGCAAATACGAGCCCGACTTCCCAATGCGCGCGCGCGCCGCATTGCCAGGTGGTGCTGCAGTCAACTGGACGTAAGGTTTAGGCCGATTTGCGGCGCCGGCGCGGACGATTGGCGTCGATGAAGTCAAGCACCAACGGTCGGATGTTGTTCCGCCAACTCTTGCCAGCAAAGATGCCGTAGTGCCCCGCGCCGGGCTCAACGTGGGAAGCTTTCTTGTCTTCGGACAATCCGGTCAACAACGGCAGTGCCGCCAAACACTGGCCCGGTGCACTGATATCATCGCGTTCGCCTTCGACGATTTTCACCGCGACGCTGGTGATCTTGCCGATATCAACTGCTTTGCCATCAACAACGAATTGGTTCTGCGCGATCTCACGTCGCTTAAAAACGCGCTCGACCGTCGAAAGATAGAATTCGGCCGTCATGTCCATGACCGCCAAGTATTCATCGTAGAAACGATTGTGTTTGTCGTGATCACCCGCCTGCCCTTTGGCGACGCGCATGATCTGTTCAGAAAACGCTTTTGAGTGCATTTCCGCATTCATCGACATGAACGATGCCAGCTGAAGCAGCCCGGGATAAACCATGCGCCCGACGCCAGCATATTTGAAACCAACCCGCTGGATGATCGATTGCTCAAGCTGTCCCATCGTGACGCGACGACCAAAATCCGTCACATCAGTTCGCGCCGCATCTGGGTCGATGGGGCCGCCAATAAGCGTCAACGTGCGTGGCTGCGCCTTGGGCGCCTCTTCGGCAAGAAGGGCCGTCGCTGCAAGTGCAAGAGGAGCTGGCTGGCATACCGCGATGACGTTCAGATCCGGTCCAAGCTCCAACATGAAGTCGACCAGATATCGCGTGTAGTCTTCGATATCGAATTTGCCCATGCTGACGGGAATGTCGCGGGCGTTGTGCCAATCGGTGATCCATACATCGGCATCTGGCAGAAGACTGTGAACAGTCGAACGCAGCAAGGTCGCATAGTGACCGGACATTGGCGCGATAAGCATGACGCGGCGCGGCATAGCGGGGCGTCCTTGCACGTTGAAGTGAATCAAATCACCGAACGGACGCTCAAGCACGGTTTCAACCGACACAAGGTGATCCCGGCCATCTTCCATGACAATCGAGTCGATACCCCAATCCGGCTTGGCGACCATGCGGGCAAAACTACGTTCCGTCACCTCGCCCCAGGCGGCCATAACCTTGAACGCAGGATTGGGCATTGCACCCCATATAGGATATGATGCAAAGGCCTGCGCAGACGCGCCAGCCCATTGGTTCGTTATCCGAAGCGTATCCATGAAGTCGTAAGTCATCATGTAGCGCATATCGGGACCTTCAATCTACCGGGCCAAAACGTCGCTTTGACGGGCTGCCAAACACGACGTTATGGGATCATTACGAATTCGAAGCACGTGAATGCTGCAACTGCAAAATAAGTCTATAGTGTAATTATGACAACAAAAGAAACCACTTCCGGCGAAAACTTAGCCCGATTGAATGCCAATCTGGAACGGATTGAGGACCTTTCGCAGCGTCTCGTCGCAGCATTTTCCAAGAAAAAGCCGATTCACCCTGGTCTCGAAGGCCCGGGCCACGATCTCTACATGAAGGCCGCCACGGCCTATATGTCGAATATGATGACCGACCCGGCCAAACTTTTGGAAAACCAGGTCGGTTACTGGGGCAAAGCGGTTCAAAACTACATCGAGATCCAAAACAGCTTGCTGCAAGGCGAAGAGATCGAGGATTCTGAGGCCCCAAGTACTGATCGACGCTTTTCGGACCCGCTTTGGAACACGCACCCATTTTTCCATTACGTTAAGAACCAATACTTGGCGTCTTCCAGTGCCATTGCCGAGGCGGTTGAGAACCTTGAGGGCATGGAAGACACGGACAAAAAGCGTCTGAAGTATTTCTCTCAACAAGTCATCGATATGATGAGCCCGACAAACTTTCTGGGCACGAACCCAACTGCCCTGACGAAGGCTGTCGAAACCGACGGCCAAAGCGTTGTTGATGGTTTGGAGAATCTTGTCAGAGATCTTGAGGCCAACGACGGCGACTTGTTGGTCACCTTGTCAGATAAAGATGCATTCAAACTTGGCGAGAACATCGCAACAACTGAGGGATCAGTTGTGTTCCGCAATGAAATCTTTGAGCTGATTCAATACGCGCCAAAAACAGAGAAGGTCAAAGCTACACCGCTCATCATTTTTCCGCCCTGGATCAACAAATTCTACATCCTGGACCTGAAGGAGAAGAACAGCCTGATCCGTTGGATTATTGACCAAGGTTACACTTTGTTCGTTGTAAGCTGGAAAAACCCTGACGCCTCTTACAGCGATTTCAGTCTCGATGACTACATCGAGAAAGGTTACCTGACTGCCATCGAACAGGTTAAATCAATCACCAAGGAAGAGCAGGTCAACGCGATAGGGTATTGCATCGCTGGCACGACTTTGGCTCTGACATTGGCGCTGTTGAACAAGCGCGGAGACAACTCGGTTAAATCTGCAACGTTCTTCACTACCATGACCGACTTCGAAGATCAGGGCGAAATGACGGTGTTTCTCTCTGACGATTTCGTGGATGCGATCGAAGCTGAAATCGCGGAAGAAGGCATTCTTGATAAGATGATCATGTCCCGGACATTCAGCTTCCTGCGGTCCAACGATCTGATCTATGCACCCGCCATCAAGAGCTACATGATGGGTGAGGCTCCTCCTGCTTTTGATCTTTTGTATTGGAATGGCGACGGGACAAACCTGCCCGGTCGTATGGCCGTTCAGTATCTACGCGGCCTGTGTCAGGGGAACCAGTTCGCAAATGAAGGAATTGAGTTATTAGGTGAAACTCTCCGGCTCGAAGACGTGAAGACACCACTTTACTCGATCTCTTGTGAAACAGACCATATTGCGGCCTGGGACGCTTGTTATAGTGGCGTGCAAAAGATGGGCAGCAAGTCCAAGACATTCGTGATGTCTGAGTCCGGCCATATTGCGGGGATCGTCAACCCACCTTCGAAGAAGAAGTACGGGCACTATACCAATCCGGAGCTCAACCTGAGCGCTGCCGAATGGAGAGAGAGTGCCGATTTCAACGAGGGTTCGTGGTGGCCGGCTTGGGAAAAGTGGTTGAAGACGCGCTCTGGAAAACAGAAACCCGCCCGTGTGCCCGGATCAGAGAAAAAGCACCCGGTTCTGGACCCTGCGCCAGGAAAATACGTATCCGAAAAGCCAAAAGTCCACTAACTAGCTGAAATATATAGGTATTAATTTTTGCTGCACCGCAGCAAAAACCCTTGAAATGCTGCGATGCGGCATGTATATATTCTGCACATGCAAAGCGGGTCTCCCCGCTGAGATGATTTTTGGAGAGAGACCAATGGCTAAGGCTACCGCAGATTATACAAAAATGATGAAAGACATGATGGGCGCATTCCCAGTTGACATGTCTGCCGTACAAGACGCTTTCAAAAGCCAGGCAACATTTGCTGACAAGATGTCCAAAGTTGTTCTGGACGCTGCTGAAAAGTCGACCGAGATTTCGTCGACATGGACAAAATCGACAATCGGCAAGCTCGGCGTTGTAACCAACGTAAAAGCTGACCCTGCTGACTACACAAAAGCAATGACTGACTTCGCTTCTACTCAAGCAGAGATGAGCGCAGAGTCGATGGCTGCTTTCGCTGAAGTTGCGAAAAAAGTTCAAATGGAAACTGTTGAGCTGATGCTCGCAGCTGGCAAAGACATGAGCGACGACGCAACCGCTGCTGTCAAAAAAGCCACCAACGACATTTCCGCAGCTGCCAAAAAAGCGACTGCAAAGTAACTCCTGAGTGATGAATTGAACCGACGTCAACTCCTCCCTTTCGACGTCGACAAAAACTGCGGGTCCTTCGGGGCCCGCTTTTCTTTTCTGGCCTGTTGAATTTCGGTTGATGTGATCCGTAGAAGGTCGGTGATCTTACGCCTCACGCACGTTAACAAAACAGGCTTCTCTAGAAACTCGAAGCGCTGCACAGCCGCTTCAAGTTCAGATTTGTGATAGCCCGACAAAAACACGGTCGGCACACCTCTTTGCTCTAGTTCCAGTCCTACTAAGGTGCTTCGCTCTCCATTGCCCAGATCATAATCAAGCATGGCAAAATCAAATGAGAAGCGACTGACCAGTTCGAGGGCACGGGTCAGAGTTTGTGCGCTAAAGACTTGACCAAAACCGAGATCGCGCAGCGCTTCTTCGGTTTCAATTGCTACGATATTGTCATCTTCCACATACAAGATGCTCTTGTCAGATAACGCCTTCATCGGACGCCTCCTCCAAAGTTTGCATTTCCTTGTACGGAATTGAGAAAACGACTCGGAGGCCGTCATGCTCCCATAGCGTCTCAATCCGTCCGCCTAGACTGTCGGCAATCGTCGATTGAATAAGGCGCGTTCCAAAGCCTGATTTTGAAGCAACAGCAGAGGCAGGCACACCTCGTTCTTTCCAGTCAAAAACAACGATTGAGCCCGCGTGGCTGTCTTGGCGGCGCCAAGTCAGCTTGACATGTCCGTCGTCGTTTCGAAACGCACCGTATTTGGCAGCATTGGTTGCCAGTTCATGGATGGCCATGCTCAGCGACAAAGCTGCACGCGCATTCACAATCATCGCCGGACCATCGATAGACACGCGATCCGGTCCGTACACCTCGGAAAGTTCCGGCGTTATCAAACTGTGGAGATCAGCCGCGCGCCAGTTTTCTTGTGACAAGACTTCGTGTGTGTGGGACAGCGCGGTGATCCGGCGAGAAAGAACATCGATAACATCGATATCTTCAGTCGCTTCGCGCCGCGCACGGCCAACAAGAGCGAGAATGTTAGACATCATATTTTTGACGCGATGCTGCGATTCTTGCATTGCTCGGCGAAGCTCATCAAACATCTCGGTTTCGGAAATTCCCGCAGGATCACTGGGATCCATCACCTCGGAAAACGTACACAGCACGTTGGAAGAGTGTTCCAAGTCGTTAGCCGACAACAATTCGGCGGATACCATGAATCTGCGTCTTTGGGCCCTTAGCGGGAATTCTCGTTCGAATGAACCCGAAGAGCTCCGCACCAAACCGGCCAGTTCAGCTAGAACTGCGATGCCGTTTGAGGAACTATAAGAACAGATGTGCTGTCCCACGAGGGCATCGGAAAGCCCTAACAGTTTCGAGGCTTCTGGTGTGATGTACCGAAGGTAGTTCGACTCATCTAATACCAAGGCACAAAAACGGGAGGCTTCAAGAATTTGGTTAAGCAGTCTGTTCTTGGCCCCTGAGCCAATAACGTCGGGCATGCGCCGACTTTCATCCGTTCGGGCA
The DNA here is from genome assembly GCA_028818055.1 of Boseongicola sp. Taxonomy (GTDB): domain Bacteria; phylum Pseudomonadota; class Alphaproteobacteria; order Rhodobacterales; family Rhodobacteraceae; genus JAPPOI01. The sequence goes on along the minus strand of JAPPOI010000205.1, from coordinate 94 downwards.
TCAGGGCCGATTGTAGCTGTTCGCGTGTCGCTGATGAAAAGGCGACTTTCTTTGCTCATAGCAAGGCTCGCTTTCCTGAACGATTGTTCTATTT
>JAPPOI010000320.1 GCA_028818055.1 Boseongicola sp. | reverse complement strand
CACAGTGCTAGCGCTCTTGGGCGGCTTGGGCATGTTGTTGGCGTATTGGACCTCGATCTCCGCCAACGCAGTTTCGGGCGGTACATCGACAATCGTCGCAAGTTCATGGAAGCCGAGAACCTGGACCTGCCCTGCCCCATCTACCGTGAGCTTCCAGACATCCGCCCCGAGTCACTCGGGCCCGGCGAGAACATCTACGATCAACGATTGTCCGCAGCGGTTACCGGACTTGAGCGCGAGGTCGAGTTCATTCTAATCGACTGCCCCGGCTCGCATACCCGGCTGAGCCAGGTGGCACATTCGTTGGCAGACACATTGGTAACTCCGCTGAACGACAGTTTTGTCGACTTTGACCTGCTTGCCCGCATGGAGCCGACGACCAACAAAATTTTGGGGCCGTCCGTCTATGCGGAAATGGTCTGGAATGCCCGCCAATTGCGAGCCCAGGCAGGCTTGGACCCGATTGATTGGGTTGTGGTCCGAAACCGTGTTGGCGCACAGGCGATGCACAACAAGAAGAAGATGGCTCAAGCAGTAAATGCGCTGGCGAAAAGGATTGGCTTCAGAGTAGCGCCCGGTTTTTCAGAGCGTGTGATTTTCAGAGAGTTGTTTCCACGCGGTCTGACCCTTTTGGATCTTCGCGATATCGGGGTTCAGAATTTGAACCTGTCCAACGTTGCGGCCCGGCAGGAACTTCGAGAGTTGCTGAAGGAAATCAATCTTCCTGGCGTCACGGTCGACTTTTAAAGACCGCAATACTTTTCGTCATTCGCCGCAGTGCATCGCTGGCGTCATCTGCCCATGATGTCGGCGTTTCTTGAGGCAGGTCATGCTTGTTGAAAAGCAGCTCATCCTGCGTAGCGATCGGCTGGAAGTAGCTTGCGATCCGTTCGTCAGTTGAACCGGTGACTTTGTAGCCCGGAACGTGTGTCGGGCGACGTTCAAAGACTTGCGATGGGCTGAAGCTGACCAAAAATCCGATGACGATCAGTGCAAGACCGGACACAAAGTGCAATTCGCGTGTGGCTTCGTAGTTGGAAACCGGCGGGACGCGGTCCTCAAGCCGGAATGGCGCAACAAATGGAACCGTATTGTCATCTAGCGTAATGGCGTTGTTGGAAATCCAATCTGCAATCGACTTGCTTTTGTTGGACCACATCGTGTCTTCGATGATGGCGCCGGGAATGGCCAAGATGGAACCGTTGTTTCCAGTGCCGAGAATGCGAATGCCTCGGTCGCTCAAGAATGTCGAAGGAACTTGGAACGACTCCTCCAGAGTATCAAACACTAGAACGGCTTCGACCATTTCCTTTCCGTTCCTTTCAACCTGACCGGTTCCATCGACCTCTCCAGGAGCCCCGACCGAGGGGCCGCCAGCATACATGTTCATGAAGACATCGGTTTTGGCTCGCCCATCGTTTGACAGAGCAAAGATCGACAACAGGAGGAGTGACTCGTCTTCATCTGTGACCAGCAGGCTGAGTGTATCGATATTCGCTTCGCCGATTAGGAACGTTTCGTTCAAGGCGTTGGTGTCGCGCAGAGCGCTGAACTCTTGTACCGGCACAGGCAGTGGCAGGCCGATCTTCTCAGCTAGCGTTTGGTTCGCCAGTTGTTGGTCTTGGTGGTAGCCAATTACGAAGAATGAGAAAAGAAGAACGGCTCCGGCGGTAAACCAGAGCCGCGATAAACCCAACATACTGATAACAGACTTCAACACCATACTGCCTACTGATCACTGATTATTCTTTGAGTTATTTGTCACCCAACAGGGCGGCGTGATCGTGACCCCGACAAGGATCTTTGTTCTCGATCTGAAAACAGAACGTTGCGGATTTGGCGTCGACCTGTGGCACAAATCGGTGCTGAGCAGGGGTCCAAGGCCAAACTGGACCAAATCTTGACGACGCAGGGCCATTCCTTCGGCATTTAGATGAATTTCCAAAATTAGAAGTGAGCGAGCCACTCCAATTTGCCCAAGAAATTGACGGCGAGTATTCGAGTGATTTGGTCGATTGCGTGAAATTGAAAATTCGTAATTACGATTGGAAGTGCCGGCCAAAGCTTGCATTCTGCCTAAAACGCGGGGATTTCGAAAATGGAAAAGCGACGAGTTGGCCGCACAGATCTGTTCATAGACACGCTAGGGCTTGGAGGCGCGCCTCTTGGCGGGAACTTTGTTGATCTTGAAGACCGACAGGCCGCCGACCTCGTAAATGCCGCCAAAACTGCGGGTATCGGCTATTTTGATACCGCACCGTGGTACGGGTTCGGTCGATCAGAGCGCGTCATTGGCGACGTGCTTCGCGGAACCGACTACGTGCTTTCCGACAAGGTGGGGCGGCTTCTGAAACCCGGTGCTGTGCCGAACCCTTCAGAATTTGGAATGGTGGATCCACTCCCGTTCCATGTTGTCTACGACTATGGTTACGACGGGATCGTGCGAGCCTTCGAAGACAATCTACAACGTTTGGGATTGGACAGGATCGACATCCTCTTGGTGCATGACATTGGTGTCTTTCAGCACGGCCGAGACAATGAACGACATTTCCGGGATCTTGCCGACAGCGGGTATCGCGCGATGGAAGAATTGCGCCAAAATGGTTTGGTCAAAGCGATCGGCATTGGCGTAAATGAAAACGAAGCCTGCCAAGATGCACTGAGTATCGGGCAATGGGACGTGTTTCTTTTAGCGGGCCGCTACACGCTGCTGGAGCAAACTCCTTTGTCGAAGTTATTTCCCGCGTGTCGCGAGGCCGGGACAACGATCATTTGTGGTGGTCCGTTCAACTCAGGCATTCTGGTCGGCAGAGACACTTGGAACTACGCGAAAGCTCCGGACGACGTCATTGCGAAGGCGCGGGAAATCGATCTGGTCGCCAAGGACCATGGGGTACCACTAGCAGCGGCTGCGCTCCAATTTCCTTTGCTGAATGACATTGTCACGTCTGTCATTCCCGGCCCGCGAGATACAAGCGAGCTCAATCAAATTGTGGAATGGTTCAATACAGATATTCCGGCCGAATTATGGTCTGCTTTGAAGTCAAAAGGGTTGATCGACGAAAACGCGCCGACGGCACCTGTGTGAGACAGGCCGATCTGAACAAAGGTCATTTGAGAAAGTGGCGCGCTGGGGAGGATTCGAACCCCCGACCCCTTGATTCGTAGTCAAGTACTCTATCCAGCTGAGCTACCAGCGCGCGGGGTGTCGCGGATGTAACCACCTGCCTCGGCCAATGCAAGGCCGATTTTCGGTTTAAGCAGCAAGAAATCTAGGACGAAAGCGCCGATCTTTCGCGGCCATTGGTTGCTCCGCCATCGGTGAGTATCCCCTTTGGCAGCACAATCGAGAATGTCGTGCCTGTCTCGCCAGTTTCAGACAGTCGTAATTCGCCGCCATGGCCACGCACCAACTCGGCCGCGATGGCCAGTCCAAGCCCTGTACCACCCTTTCGGGTCCCCCCCTGGAAAGGTTTGAACAAATGCTCAAGCGCTTGCTTCGGCAATCCAGGACCATCGTCGCGAATATGAATGAGCCATTCGCTATCAGTTTCCAAAGCCTCGACAGAAATTCTGCCCGGAGCATTTCGAACTTCCAACGCTTGGCGGGCATTACGGATTAGGTTCGATATCACGCGGTACAGCTGTTCCGGGTCAGCCCGAACGATCATGCCCGGCGAGATTTCCTCGTCGAATTCGATCAAGTCATTCGCAGCCAAGCGTTCACTGTCGACGACTTCTTGCACAAGTGATGTCAGGTCGATCCTATCGAGGGCTGGTGGTGGTTCTTCAGCTTTTCCAAAGGCCAGCGTGCTTTCGCAAAGATTTACCGCGCGGCCAATTGAGCCAACCAACTTAGGCGCCATGCGTGCAACGACCGGATCCTCGCTGGTTTCGATGCGGTCGGCGAACAATTGCGCCGCCGTCAGAATGTTTCTGAGATCGTGGCTGACTTTGGCAACCGCGCTGCCGAGCGACGCCAAGCGCTCACGTTGGCGCAAAACGCTCGTTAATTCGGTCTGCAGCGACTTCAGCGCGTTTTCTGCTTCACTGAGTTCCTTCACGCTGGCCTTGGGCTCAATGATGCGTCGGGCGTCTTCGGGCGCCTCGGCATAGCTTTTCATTGCCTCGACCACGCCTTCGATCGGTCGAACAAGAAGCTGCCTGACGGCGAAAAACAGCAATGTTGCGGTCACAATCGAAATCATCGCGGACAAGAGAAGAATTCTTATGCCGTAATCCAGCATGGCCGCCCGCAACGGTTCAGTCGGCATGGTGATTTCAATCAGCTGGCCCGCATCACGGGTTGGATTGCCGATAACACGGACAACTTCCGGCTCGGGGTTAACGAGTCGGGCCATCGCATCCATGATCAATGTACTTGCCGGCGGATCACGCAGGTCAAATGTCTTTGCTATTGGCGACGGCATATCAGAAGCCAACATCAACTGACGCACTTCGTCGCGAAGCAAGACGACATTGAACACGCCAGCGTTTCGCAACAGCTCTTCTTCAAGCTCTTCGTCAATCATATCATTGGCCAACAGTGCCAACGACGCGATCTGCGCACGCTCCAGACGATTGTCCATATAATCTTGCCTGAAACGGGCAATCGACGGAACGAAGATCAACACTTCGGCCAGCATCACGAACAGGATCGTGAGCACAAGAAAACGACCGGAGAGTGAATTCAGAAACATTCAGCCAACCTTATCGGTGCTTCAGGGCAGGTATTTTTGCACAAACCCAACCACACGTTTAACCGTAGGATTATCAAAGAGTTTCGGCGAGAAATAGGCCCCTGCGGCACGCTTGTTGATTTCACCGAGCGTTGGATAGGGCGCGATCATGGCCGCGACTGCACTCATCTTGAGTTTATTCGCGATTGCCAGTGCCCAAACGCCTATCAATTCACCTGCAGCCGAGCCCACGATCGTCGCTCCGACCGGACGACCTTTGACAACCATCACCTTGATGAAGCCGGTGGTCTTGCCCGATGCAATTGCACGGTCGTTTTCTTCGTAATCAAATCTGGCGACCGATACAGCGGACTTTCCGTGTTTTGACACCGCTTGAGCCTCGGTCAAGCCAACTTGGGCCAGTTCTGGATCGGTGTATGTCACCCACGGCACGTGATCCGTTCTCGCCTTCGACGGAAGCCCGAACAGCATGGAACGGATAATGACACCTGCGTGGTATCCGGCGACGTGGGTAAACTGAGGTCCGCCAGCGGCGTCACCGATGGCGTACACTTTCTTGTTTGTTGTCGACCGCATACTTGCGTCGACTTTGACGGCGCGATCGTGCGCGATGTTGCCCTTGTCGAGATCAAGACTGTCGATGTTCACTTTGCGACCGACCGCCATGAGCATGTGCGATCCAGTATAGCTTCCTTGGCTCGTTTTCACGGTGATCTGACCATTAGCTTCGGAAACTTCCTCGGCCATGGCATCTTCGATGATCTCAATGCCTTCGGCACGCATTCTTTCAAGTACGACGGCAGCCGCCTCTGGATCATCCTTGCCCAGCGCCTTCAAGCCTTCGATTACAGTGACTTTTGAACCCAATCGGATGTGGGCTTGCGCCATTTCCATGCCGATCGGTCCCCCGCCAATCACCAGAAGGTGGTCAGGGTTTTCACGCAGATCGAAGA
>JAPPOI010000073.1:4489-5686 GCA_028818055.1 Boseongicola sp. | reverse complement strand
TCTCTGTTGGATGAGCTTGACGCACCGTTCGAACTTGATTTGACCGGTAAGCACCCGGCTATCAGGCAAGATGCGGCGCTGCTGACGACAAACGAAGGTGTCGACATATTTTGGGATTACCTAGATTCGGATGTTGTTCGGGATCTGATTGAGGAAAGCGGATTGCTACCACCTGAATGAGCATGTGGCCTGCGATAAGTCTGACGTTCCAACTGGCCTTTGTCACAACGGTCATACTTATGATTATCGCCCTGCCACTCGCGTGGTGGCTGGCCCGCACTGAGAACCGTCTAAGGCCATTGATTGAGGCGGCTGTCACGCTTCCTTTGGTGCTTCCGCCGACCGTATTGGGTTTCTATTTGCTCATATTGATGAGCCCAAACTCTGGTTTCGGAGCTTTTTGGGTTCAAGTTACCGGCTCGACGCTGACGTTTTCGTTCACGGGGCTTGTCATTGCATCCCTGTTTTATTCGCTGCCGTTTGCCGTCCAGCCTTTGCAGGCGGCCTTTGTGTCGGTACCTCGGCATACGCTGGACGCAGCACGCACATTGGGTGCAACGTCGCGGGACGCATTCCTTTCCATCGCTTTGCCCTTGGCGCGACGCGGTTTTCTGACGTCGATTGTTCTGACGTTCGCCCACACCGTCGGCGAATTTGGTGTGGTGTTGATGGTCGGCGGAAACATTCCGGGCAAGACGCGTGTGATCTCAATCGAGATTTTCACTGCTGTTGAAACTTTGGACTATGACCGCGCGCATTTCCTTTCGCTGGGGCTGTTGGTGTTTTCCTTCAGCGTCTTGACGATCGTCTATGTCTTGAATGGACGAAGAGGTGCGGGCCTTGGTTGACCAACTCGCCTTTAGTTTGCGCCTAAGGCGAGGAAAGTCGTTCACCTTGGACGCCGAAGAAACGATTCCGCTTCAAGGCATCACGGCAATTACCGGGCCGTCCGGAAGTGGTAAGACCACACTTTTGCGAGCCCTATCAGGTTTGGTAAACCGTGGATTTGATCGGCGCCGGATACGATTTGGCACCAAGTCCTGGGACGACGTGAATATCTCGTTGCCACCCGAAGAACGCCGCGTCGGATTTGTCTTTCAGACGCCAGCATTGTTCCCGCAGCTGACAGTCGAAGGAAACCTGGCGTACGGCGCCAAGCGTCGCGACGTCGGCAATTTCGATGCGATCGTCGAGGCC
>JAPPOI010000073.1:0-4479 GCA_028818055.1 Boseongicola sp. | reverse complement strand
TTCGTTGATGCGCAGCGAGGTCACAGAACTACCCGGAGGGGCAGCCAGACGTGTCGCACTTGCGCGCGCGCTGGCTTCTAATCCCCAGGTGCTGTTTCTGGACGAACCGATGTCCGGCTTGGATGGTGACCGAAAGGCCGAGTTCCTGCCCTACATTGCGCGTGCCGTTGGGCAGGCGCGCGTTCCAGCACTTTATGTCAGCCATTCGGACGATGAAGTCGTAACGCTGGCCGACCGGGTCCTGCAAATGCGTGCTGGCACAATCATTGGTCGCGGCACCAAGCCGATGCGACTGACGGGGATCGTCGAAGGCCACAGTGATACTGGCGCGCTGGTTCGGGTTGGCGAAAGCAAACCGTTGAACATCCGCATCCGGGCGAATGTCGGTGAACAAGTAGGGCTTGGACTGGCGCCCGCTTCACTGCTGATCTCGTCGCAGTCTCCGGGCGAAACTTCGGCACTTGCTGTGTTCGAAGGCCAGCTTCTGGCACCTCCAGCGGGCAGCCGAACATCAACACTGAAAATCGCAGATCAGGAGCTGTTTCTGTCGGCTGATCAGGTCGATCTGCCACAGCCAGGTCCCGTTTGGGTTTCTGTCCTGAAGGTCTTCCCACGGCCAGAGGCGTTCGATTCGCATTCGGGTGCTTAACGTTCTCATCAATGGCAGTTTGTGGCCGAGATTGATGACCGTCGGTGAACATGTAGCGTGATTGGAATGTGACACATTTCTGCCTTATTTGCGGAACGGCTCCATTTCGACTGATGCCAATTCGTGGACAATCAAGCCCAAAATGAGCGGTTCAAGATAAGCGTCATGAAATCGAATTCGACCTTTTCGTCGCGACTTAGCCAGAAAAACTAGAGATTTAGTTGTTCGCGATTTGTGGACAATGTCCCAAATTTTAGAATTCGGGATAACTCGGTAATCGGCATATTCTGAGGGCCTGAATGTGTATGTTGCCGTTATTTGGCCTTTTTTTCTTTGGCCAAGGCACAGGAACAAGTAGATTACCTTCACCTCGCTGGGGGGTAGTGCAGCGGCGATGGGGGTGCCGCGCACGCTTTGCAGGATACTGCAAGGGTGGGTATCGAGTGCTGCCTTTTGGCGGCGGGGATCGATGCGCCCCGTGTGATTTAAACGCCCTAGGTGGAGGGCTTCACGGAACGCGCGTTGATCCCCGCATTTGCTTAAAACAAATCCCCCGATGAATGCGTTGGGGCAGGGCTGTTGAAAGCAGAAAAGACAACTCCGTGTTTTACTCCGGGAACTTTGATTGCCACTGAACGTGGTCAAATTCCGGTTGAGCAGATCACGGTCGGAGTGAAGGTGGTGACTCGTGACAACGGGCTTCAACCGGTGCGTTGGATTGGCAGACAAGATTTCGGGCTGCACGATCTTCGCAAGATGAAAGAGCTTCAGCCAATTCTGATCCGCGCCGGCGCATTTGGTCCGGGTCGACCGTCACGGGATATGGTGGTCAGCCCGGCGCATCGCATGCTTGTTCAGCCACATCACACGTTTCTTGATGTTCCTGAGGAAATGCTCGTCGCCGCACGTCACGTCGTCGATAATCGATTTGTTCTGCCTGTGGCGGTTCTTGGCGTCAGTTACTTGCACTTCCTTTGCTCGCGTCATCAGGTCGTGCTTGCGAACGGAACCTGGACGGAAACATTCCACCCATCCGATGATGTTTTGCGCGGCATGGCATCTGGCCAAAAAAGCGAATTACTTGCTCTCTTCCCTGAGATTGAGACCATGGCAGCTGCAAAGGCATATCCACCTGCGCGGAAAATTCTGAACGCCAGCCTGTCTCGCGTTTTTCGCGGCTAATCTGACCCCCTCCATTTCGCCCAATCCTCAGGGGCATCGAGATCGCGTGTGACGCGATCATCGGCAAACTCAACAGCAAGGTAATCGCGAACACTCAGGCCGCGGTCGCCGTCAATGTCATCGAAGGTCGAGAGTAGTTCATGTGGTACGACAACCGGGAAGCCGGGACGACCTTGATCGTCAACCGCCCGGACGACTGACGTTCCATCGCTTTGAACAAATTTGTTGATAACTAGTTTGATCTCGTCGGTGCCAATGCCGGGTATGTCCGGAAGTAGAATAACCAAGGCTTGTTGGTCGGACGGGAGTTGGGCAGCGGCCTTCAGTGTTGCTGAAAGCCCTTCAGCCGCGTTTGGAACTTCGGTGATATCAACGTCCAAGCCATCAAGAGCATTACGACGATCGTGATCATTGGGCCTGACAAGAACGGTTACTGGACAGCCTACGGCAATCGCGGCAAGTGCCTGACGCCGCAGTAACGGGATGCCATCAACCATTTCCAGAAGCTTGTCGCGATCGCCCATCCGGGTCGACGCACCTGCCGCCGGTATCGCGATGAGAGGCTTCACCGTTCTGGTATCAATCCGCGTGGGCTGAACCGGAGAACCAGCAAAAGGATCAAGCCCATCGTCAGAAGACGCATGTGCGCCGCACTGTCGAGCAAATGCTCTTTCAGGAAGCTTCCGTCGGCAAGGCCAGCCGTCGCAAACTCAATCAACGTCAGACCAAACGGCTCGACCATGATCCAGAGATACCAGATCAAGAAACCACCAAGCACCGCTCCGAAATTATTGCCGGACCCGCCAACGATCACCATCACCCAAACGAGAAAGGTGAAACGCAATGGCTGGTAGGTGCCCGGTGTCAGCTGACCGTCAAGCGTGGTCATCATCGCACCGGCCAATCCGCAAACAGCCGACCCAAGGATGAAGATTTGCAGGTGCCGGGCGGTAACGTCTTTGCCCATTGCTTCGGCTGCAACTTCATTGTCACGGATCGCACGCATCATGCGGCCCCACGGTGAGTTCAATGCAGCTTGGGAAAGCCACAGCAGGATCAAAAGCACGACAATGAACAGACCGGTGTATGAAAGTTTTACCGTGATGGAAGATGCCGTCACCGGGTCAAAGCCCCAGTCCGTCATGCGGCTGACAAAACTTTCCGAGTTCTGGAGATCAATCTCATAAGGCACGGGGCGCGGGATGCCGATTACGTTTTTGACGCCGCGGCTCAGCCAGTCTTCGTTCTTCAGGACGGCAATGATAATCTCGGCGATCCCGAGTGTTGCAATCGCCAGATAGTCCGAGCGAAGCCCCAACGCAGTTTTGCCGATCAGCCATGCGGCTCCGGCGGCCAGGACTGCGCCCACTGGCCAAGCCATCAGGATCGGAAGACCCAGTCCACCCAAGTAGCCTGTACCGGCTGGGTTGACCTTTTCGATAGCGGCAACGCCCGGGTCAAACAGTCCCCGGTAAACGAAGAAGCCGATCACTAGCAGAAGTATCATTGCAATGGTTCGATTTCGTCCGGGTGACAAACGTGTCCAGGCCAGAACGGCAGCAACGATCGTTCCCGCACCAATGATCAACGCTAAAATGACGCGCAGTCCACCGGCGGCCCAAGCTTCACCAACAGGTGGCATTCCAACGAGAACCGCACCCAGACCGCCCAGTGCGACAAAGCCCATGACGCCAATGTTGAAAAGGCCAGCATAGCCCCACTGCATGTTCACGCCAAGCGCCATGATGGCGCTCACCAGCCCCATGTTGAGGATACCCAAAGCGACGTTCCAGCTTTGAGCAAAGCCAGTTGCAATGATCAGGCCAAAAACGGCCACGAACAGGAGCATATCACGTGGAGTCAGGCTCATAATGCTTTCCCCCTGAACAGACCTGTAGGTCGGAATAACAGAACGACGATCAAAATCGCGAAGGACACGGCAAACTTATAGTCTGTCGAAAGAAGCTGGACGAGGCTGCTGGGGGCCAAGGTGTCGGGCAACACATACGTCGCCACTTTTTTCCACGCGTATGTGATCGTGACTTCCGAGAAAGCGATGACAAAGCCGCCAGCAATTGCACCGATCGGGTTGCCAAGACCACCGACAATGGCGCTTGCAAAAATAGGCAGCAACAGCTGGAAATAGGTGAATGGCTTGAATGACTTATCAAGACCGTAGAGCACCCCAGCCGTGGTCGCCAACGCAGCTACGATAATCCAGGTTATCATCACCACGCGTTCCGGATTGATGCCGGAAAGAAGCGCCAAGTCTTCGTTGTCGGAAAACGCGCGCATCGACTTACCGGTGCGGGTTTTGTTGAGGAACCAGAACAACAAGATCACGGCAATCGTGGCTACCACGACTGTGATCGCGGCTGTCGATTTGATCGCCAGCCCTTCCTTCAGACCGGTCATTTCTTTGAATTCGCGTGCAGAAATGATGAATCGTGCGCCATCGGCAAAACGCTGATCGTCCGGTCCGATAATCAGACGAACAAGCCCGTTCATGATGAACATTACACCCATCGAAACGATCACGAGGATAACAGGAGCGGCTTTCTGCGCCCGGTAGAAGCGATAGACCAGCCGGTCGGTCGTCAAGACCAGCAGAATTGTCCCCAGAATACCAATCGGAAGCGCCAATAGCG
>JAPPOI010000315.1 GCA_028818055.1 Boseongicola sp. | reverse complement strand
TTGTATCCGTCCGCAGCGAGCGAGATGGTTGGCTGCACCTGGTTCATTCTATTCTCCCCAAACGGGTAAGTAGCCAAAGAGTGTCGCGTCGATTGCTATTGCAAAAATCGCGACACCCCAGACAAATGCTTTTGCGCGATCTGGATCGTACCAAGGGTATTCGGCATCTTTTTTCCAGAAGGCGTAGGCGACAAGCGCCACGCCGACTGGAAATCCGAGATAGGCAATCCAAACCGGCACGTCATCATCACTCGGCCGCGATCCCGCTTTCGTCTTCGTCATCCTCAATCGCATCCAGGAGTTCCATGTTCAGGCCGAGGCCGCGGACTTCTTTCACAAGCACGTTGAAGCTTTCCGGTACACCGGCTTCGAAATTGTCCTCGCCCTTGACGATCGACTCGTAGACCTTGGTTCGGCCTGCAACGTCGTCCGACTTGACGGTGAGCATTTCCTGAAGCGTGTAGGCGGCGCCGTATGCTTCCAGTGCCCAGACCTCCATTTCCCCGAAACGCTGGCCGCCGAACTGGGCCTTACCGCCCAGAGGCTGCTGCGTGACAAGGCTGTAAGGCCCGGTGGAACGCGCGTGAATTTTGTCGTCCACGAGGTGGTGAAGCTTCAAGAGATACTTGATGCCAACCGTGACCTGCCGCGAGAATTGCTCACCGGTCCGACCATCATAGAGGTCAGACTGGCCGCTTTCGTTGAAGCCTGCGCGCACAAGCGCATCGTTGACGTCAGCTTCTTTCGCACCGTCGAAGACCGGCGTTGCGATTGGCACACCGCGTGTGGCGTTCTCGGCCGCTTCAAGCAAGCGATCATCGTCCATGTCTTTGATGCCTTCTTTGAAGACGTCATCGCCATAGGCAACTTTCATCGCATCCTTGATGGGCTTCATGTCGCCATTCAAACGGTAACCCTGCAAAGCCTCGTCGATCTGGATACCCAGACCACGCGACGCCCAACCCATGTGGGTTTCCAGGATCTGTCCGACGTTCATCCGCGACGGCACGCCGAGCGGGTTCAGAACGAAGTCGACAGGCGTACCATCAGCAAGGAACGGCATGTCTTCCATAGGCACAACCTTGGAAATAACACCCTTGTTCCCGTGACGACCGGCCATCTTGTCACCTGGCTGAAGCTTGCGCTTCACAGCGACAAAGACTTTGACCATCTTCATCACGCCCGGTGGCAGATCATCTCCGCGGCGGACCTTTTCGACCTTGTCTTCGAAACGAGCGTCAAGTGCACGTTTCTGCGCTTCGTACTGCGCGTTCAAGGCTTCGATGTCTTGTGCAACCTTCTCTTCGCCGATGGCAAGTTGCCACCACTGGCCGCGAGACAGCTGCTCAAGCAGATCGTCGTCGATCTTGGACTTCGGCTTAACGCCTTTCGGACCTTTAACCGCAACCTTGCCCATCAGCATGCCTTTGAGGCGGGCGTAGATGTTCCGCTCAAGGATTGCCAATTCGTCGTCGCGGTCACGAGCCAGACGTTCGACTTCTTCACGTTCGATCTGAAGTGCGCGTTCGTCTTTTTCGACACCGTGGCGGTTGAAGACGCGAACTTCCACGATCGTACCGAAGTCTCCCGGAGGCAGACGCAGCGACGTGTCACGTACGTCAGAAGCTTTCTCACCAAAGATGGCACGCAGAAGCTTTTCTTCCGGCGTCATCGGGCTTTCGCCCTTCGGTGTGATCTGACCAACCAGAATGTCGCCCGGTCCAACTTCGGCGCCGATGTAAACGATGCCAGCCTCGTCGAGGTTGCGCAGCGCTTCTTCACCAACGTTTGGAATGTCACGGGTGATTTCTTCCGGCCCAAGCTTGGTGTCACGGGCGGCGACTTCAAATTCCTCAATATGTACAGAGGTGAAGACGTCGTCGCGCACGATGCGCTCGGAGATCAGGATCGAGTCCTCATAGTTGTAGCCGTTCCAAGGCATGAACGCGACGACCACGTTCTTACCGAGTGCCAGTTCGCCCATATCAGTGGACGGGCCGTCTGCAATCACTTCGCCTTTACCGACCGTGTCACCAACTTTCACCAGCGGGCGCTGGTTGATGCAGGTGTTCTGGTTGGAACGCTGGAACTTGCGCAAACGATAGATGTCGACACCAGGGTCACCCGGAGCAAGGTCTTCCGTCGCCCGCACAACAATACGCTGGGCATCAACTTGGTCGATAATACCACCGCGGAACGCCATGATGGCGGCGCCGGAGTCTTTTGCGACAACTTCCTCGATGCCGGTGCCAACAAGCGGAGCTTCCGCCTGCAGCAGAGGCACAGCCTGACGTTGCATGTTCGAGCCCATCAGAGCGCGGTTCGCGTCATCGTTTTCAAGGAACGGGATGAGAGACGCAGCAACCGAAACCAGCTGTTTCGGAGAAACGTCAATCAGATCAACACTTTCCGTCGAAGTCAGCGTGTATTCACCAGCCTGACGGGTGTTGACCATCTCGTTCTCGAACTTGCCTTTGGCGTCAAGTTTCGCATTGGCCTGCGCCACGACGTGACGCATTTCTTCGGTTGCCGACATATAGACAACGTCGTCGGTTACCTGGCCTTTTTCGACCTTGCGGTACGGTGTTTCGATGAAGCCGTACTTGTTCACGCGGGCAAAGGTGGCCAGCGAGTTGATCAGACCAATGTTCGGACCTTCAGGCGTTTCAATCGGACACATCCGACCGTAGTGAGTCGGGTGAACGTCGCGCACTTCAAAGCCTGCGCGCTCACGTGTCAGACCGCCCGGCCCAAGTGCCGAAAGGCGCCGCTTGTGCGTCACTTCCGACAGCGGGTTTGTTTGGTCCATGAATTGCGAAAGCTGCGAAGACCCAAAGAATTCGCGAACAGCCGCTGCTGCAGGTTTCGCGTTGATCAGGTCTTGCGGCATGACGGTGTCGATTTCGACCGACGACATGCGTTCCTTGATCGCACGTTCCATACGCAGAAGACCGACGCGGTACTGGTTCTCCATCAATTCGCCGACGGAACGGACACGACGGTTGCCCAGGTGGTCGATGTCGTCGACATCGCCTTTACCGTCGCGCAATTCGACCAGCGCCTTAATACAGGCCACGATGTCTTCTTTGCGCAATGTGCGGACAGTGTCTTCCGCATCAAGAGCAAGACGCATGTTCATCTTCACGCGGCCAACAGCCGAAAGATCATAGCGTTCGCTGTCGAAGAAGAGCGTATCGAACAGAGCCGAAGCTGCTTCAACGGTGGGAGGCTCACCCGGACGCATGACACGATAGATGTCCATGAGCGCGGTTTCGCGGTTCATGTTTTTGTCCTGCGCCATGGTGTTGCGCATGTAAGGACCAACGGTGACGTTATCGATGTCGAGAACCGGAATGTCGGTGATGCCGGCATCCATCAGTTCTTTCAGCGAACCGCCAGTGACTTCACCGTCTTTGTCGACTTCCCATGTCAACTCGTCACCGGCTTCGACGTAGATCGCGCCGGTTTCTTCGTTGATGATGTCTTTGGCGACGAAACGGCCAACGATGTTGTCAAATGGGACAAGCAGATCAGTGACTTTGCCGTCGTCGATCAGTTTCTTGACCGCGCGCGGGGTAACTTTCTTGCCAGCTTCAGCGATGACCTTGCCCGACTTGGCGTCAACCAGATCAAACGCAGGACGCGTGCCACGTACCCGCTCTGGGAAGAACTGGGTCGTCCAACCTTTGTTCTTCTTCAGCTTGAAGTTAACGGTCTCGTAGTAGGCATCCATGATGCCTTCCTGGTCGAGGCCCAGCGCATAAAGCAACGTAGTGACCGGAAGCTTCCGGCGACGGTCGATACGAGCGAAAACGATGTCTTTCGCGTCGAATTCAAAGTCGAGCCACGAGCCGCGGTACGGGATGATCCGGCAAGCAAACAAGAGTTTGCCTGATGCGTGGGTCTTGCCTTTGTCGTGGTCGAAGAACACGCCAGGGCTACGATGCATCTGGCTGACGATCACGCGCTCGGTGCCGTTCACGATGAACGTACCGTTCGGGGTCATCAATGGCATATCGCCCATGAAGACGTCTTGCTCTTTGATGTCTTTGACCGACTTCGCGCCTGTGTCTTCGTCGACATCAAACACGATAAGACGAAGCGTGACTTTCAACGGCGCGCTATAGGTCATGTCGCGCTGCTGACATTCTTCAACGTCGTATTTTGGTTTTTCGAGCTCGTACTTCACGAACTCAAGAACTGCGGTTTCATTGAAGTCCTTGATCGGGAAAACCGACTGGAAGACTCCCATGATACCTTCGCCGTCCATCGGATCGGGCTGATCGCCCGAGTTCAGGAACAGGTCGTAAGAAGATTTCTGAACCTCAATTAGGTTCGGCATTTCCAGAACTTCGCGGATTTTGCCGTAATATTTACGAAGACGTTTCTGGCCGAGATAGGTCGTCGCCATGCGAATAAGCACCTTTCGTTGTTCCAGAGCGTGTCATCCGTCGGGGCCCGGTGACACACCCAAGAAACCAGCGGGAACCTGACTATACCTGGACCGCCTCCCACAGCGGCCCGCCCGTCAAGTTCCGCGCCTTAGGAAAGGTCGTTTAAACGGCCCTTCCTGAGACGCGGACGGCTGGCCCCGATTTTTCGGGACCAGCCATTGATTTCGTCAGGCGGATAAACCGCCCGTCATTACTTAAGCTCGACTTCAGCGCCTGCTGCTTCGAGCTTCGATTTGATCTCTTCAGCTTCAGCCTTGTCGACGCCTTCTTTAACGGCTTTGCCGCCAGCTTCGACGAGGTCTTTAGCTTCCTTCAGGCCGAGACCAGTGATGCCACGAACTTCCTTGATCACGTTGATCTTGGAGGCACCAGCCGACTTGAGGATGACGTCAAATTCAGTCTGCTCCTCGCCGCCGCCTGCACCAGCGTCGCCACCAGCAGCAGGACCAGCCATCATTACGGCGCCGCCTGCAGCAGGCTCGATGCCGTACTCGTCCTTCAGGATTGTTTTCAGTTCTTGTGCTTCGAGAAGCGTGAGACCCACGATCTCTTCAGCCAGTTTCTTCAGATCAGCCATTTCTGTCTTCCGTTTCCTAAGATGTGTTCCAACGTGAAGTATTCAACCCCACGCAGGCCTCTTCGTGTCTCACGCAGCTTCTGCGCGTTCCTCGATGGTTGAGAGAATGCTCGCAACGTTCGAAGCAGGTGCGCCAATTGCGCCAGCGATGTTCGAAGCAGGTGCGCCGATACAACCAACGATCGAAGCAATGAGCTCCTCACGCGATGGCATGTCTGCGACTGCTTTGACGCCAGCGGCATCAAGAGCCGTTTCGCCCATAGCACCGCCAAGAATTTGCAACTTGTCGTTGCCCTTGGCGTACTTGTCCATAACCCGGGCCGCAGCCGTTGGGTCTTCGGAATAAGCGAGAACGGTCATTCCCGTCAGAAGGTCACCCAAGCTTTCGTTGGGTTTGCCTTGAAGGGCGATTTTGGCGAGCCTGTTCTTGGCGACGCGTACGGACCCTTCAACTTCGCGCATCTGAGCGCGCAGGTCCTGCATCTCGGCAACCGTGAGACCTGCGTAGTGGGCAACCACTACGACGCCAGAGCTTTCAAAGATTTGGCCGAGCTCTTCGACCACTTTCTCTTTCTGGGCTCTATCCACAGTTTCACTCCAATTATGGAGGTGGAAACCCCTCCCGGCTTCGTCTGCCGGTTTCACCCGGCGTTACGT
>JAPPOI010000030.1 GCA_028818055.1 Boseongicola sp. | reverse complement strand
GGCTCAGTACCCGGCGGCGCGATCTACCAGCTGCAATAACGGCTCGCCAGCTTCCCTCCGACGTATGTTTTAGGAAACGACTGTTGCGGCGCTAGGGGCCCTTGTGTCCGATGCCAGATGTGGGGTCACCGTGACATTTGGATGAGCCCAATAGGGATGGTCGGATGGCAGTGGCTCGACGCGGAAAACATCCAATGTTGCATGCCCTACCCGCCCGGAATTCAAAGCAGCCAGCAGCGCGTCATCGTCGATCAAGGGACCGCGGCCCGGGTTGATCACCACCGCACCCTCCGGCAATTGCGCCAGATTTTCCGCATTGAGGATGTTTTCGGTTTCACCCGTCAGCGGCAACAGCAGGATAAGAATTTCGGCGCTCTCAAGAGCGACTCTCAAACCGGCCTCGCCCGAAAGACATCGCACTTTCTTCAGGGCCTTGGGTGTCCGGCTCCATCCGATGACGTCGAAGTTCAGACGGCGAAGAGCCGTTGCAACGGCGCGACCAAGCTCGCCAAGACCAAGTACCGTTACCTTTCGATCCCGGGCTAAAGGCGGTGAACGGAAATCCCATGTGGTGTCCGTTCGCTTGATATCGGCATCCATCCCAAGGTGGTGCCTAAGCGTGTGCCCAACGCACCATTCCACCATGCCCTCGGTCAATCCAAAGTCGACCATCCGGGTAAGCGGCTGTGTCAGCGTTTCATTCCCGATGATCGCCTCGACGCCAGCCCAAAGGTTCAGAACAGCCTTGCAGTTCGTGAACGGGGTAAAGTCTTTCACAGGACTCGTGGGGGCATAAACGATGTAGTCGATTTCGGACGGGTCAAACGTGTCATGCAGCCGAATGATATTCGCATCGATCCCTGCGGCGGAAATGGCCTCGGGCAGAACCTGTTCATATTCGGCCCAATCCTTGTCGGGCGCTGCAAAAAGGACGTTTGTCATCGACTTCGGGGCCTATGAATGTGTGCTGATTGAACCAATCCGAAGGCGCCCATCAAAACCAGCATTGCCGAGCCTCCATAGCTGACCAATGGCAAAGGAACGCCAACAACTGGCGCCAGCCCCATGACCATGGACATATTCACCGCAAAGAACAGGAACAGCGTTGCCGCGATACCCAATGTCAAAAGCGCGCCAAAACGGTCTTTGTTTTGGGCGGCCGACACAACACAGAACAGGATGATCAATCCATAAAGGGTCAAAAGCGAGAGCCCGCCAATAAATCCGAATTCTTCGGCCAGCGTGGTGAAAATGAAGTCTGTGTGCTTCTCGGGCAAGAAATTCAGTCGTGACTGTGTCCCTTGCATAAAGCCCTTGCCGCTCCAGCCACCTGACCCAAGTGCGATTTTGGACTGGGTGATGTGATATCCGGCCCCAAGCGGATCTGTCGATGGGTCGAGAAAGGTGTCGATCCGACGGAACTGATAGTCTTTCAACAACTGCCAATCGGTCCCGCGTGAGGCGAAGACCGTATAAACCAGCGCTGCCCCAGCCAATATGACGGCGATGAAATACCACCACGACACGCCGGCGATGAACATGACTATGCCACCACCTGCGATCAGCAATATCGACGTACCCAGGTCAGGTTGGCGCAGCACCAAGGCGGTCGGCAAAAGCGTCAATATAACGGGCGGGATCACCCATTGAATTCTGGATACTTTCGAAATCGGGAGCCAGTCATAATACGCAGCCAGCATCATCACGAGCGAGATTTTCATGACCTCTGATGGCTGCAGTCTCATGAAACCAAGATCAAGCCAGCGCTGGGCGCCCATCCCAACTTCGCCGATCAGTTCAACCAGCACCAAAAGACCGATGGACCCGAGGTACGCAATCCCCGACATGGAACGCCAGAACCACAGGGGCACCATCCCGACGATCATCATCACGACAAGACCGAGAATGAAGCGTTTCATCTGGGGCTCTGCCCACCGCTCCATATCTCCGCCCGCGACGGACGTGAGCATCAAAAACCCAACCCCGGCGACAGCTGTCAGTAGCAGAACCAGCGCCCAGTTCGCATACAGGATCTTGCGTGGGCCGGTCGGGACCGACTGCACATTGTACTCAAGATAACTCATGCGCGGCTCGGACTTTTCGGGGGCTGCTGTCGTGGCCGCAACACCAGTTCCTCGTGCATCGTTCGGATTCGCTCACGCTGATCGCTTGGATAAGCTTCCAAGGGTGGAACGTCTCCGTAAAGCGCGTAAAGCAGGATATCGCGCGCTGGTGGCGCAGCTGCGCTTGATCCGCCACCGCCGTGTTCGACAACAACCGCAATAGCGTACTTCGGCTTGTCAAAAGGCGCATATGCCACAAAAAGCCCGTGGTCGCGACGTTCCCACGGCAATTGGTCATTTCGGGTGACACCACGCGCACGCTCGGCCGCAGTGATGTTACGCACCTGACTTGTACCGGTCTTGCCGGCCATTTCGAGACCTTCTGCGACAATGCGCGATCGGCGCGCCGTGCCACGACTACCGTTTGAAACGTTGTACATGGCACGCCTAACTACATTCAGATGCGCGTTGCTCACATTCAACGCCGGAGCGGACTCAACCGGGATCTCGACGCCGTTCACCGATTTTACCAATCGAGGCGTAACTTGTTTGCCGCTTGCGATCCGCGCGGTCATCAACGCCAGTTGCAATGGCGACGCCAGAACATCGCCCTGCCCGATCGACGTGTTCAAAGTTTCGCCAGGAAACCACTGTTCGCCCCGCGCTTGGGCTTTCCATTTGGTCGACGGCACAATGCCTGGCCGAATTGCAGACATCGGCAAATCGTGGCGCTCACCCAAGCCGAATTCGTGGCACAATTCCGCTAGTGGATCGATGCCAGTGCGCTGAGCGGCTTCATAGAAGTAAACGTCGCAAGACTGGGTGATGGCCTTGTCCATATCGACCCAACCATGTCCGCCGCGTTTCCAACAATGGAACCGGCGACCGCCAAACGACAGATACCCTGGGCACCAGACCGTTTCTTTCGGCCCGATCGAATTCGTGCGAAGTGCCGCCAAGCTTGTCATCATTTTGAACGTTGAAGCCGGCGGATAGAGGCCCTGAACGGTCTTGTTGAACAGTGGGCGATACTTGTTTTCAGTAAGTGAGCGATAATCCTTGGTTGAGATTCCGCGCACGAACAAATCCGGGTCGAATGATGGAGCTGAAGCCATCGCCAGCAGGTCGCCGGTTTCTATGTCGATGACGACCGCACCGGCGCTTTCATTCGCCAGTCGCGCTTGGGCATAGTTCTGCAACCCGTGATCAATGGTGAGCTGAAGGTCCTGACCGGGTGTGAACTCTTCGCGCCCAAGCTCGCGCATCACCCGTCCGGCGGCATTGACCTCGATCTGTTTGGTCCCGGCCCTGCCACGCAGTTCGCCTTCCAGCTTGGTTTCAACGCCCACCTTGCCGATTTGGAACTTGGGGATTTGCAGAAGTGGATCGGGGTCTTCAAGCTTTGACAGATCATAGTCGCTGACCGGACCAACATACCCAACGATATGGGCGAAATCTTCACCCAGCGGGTATTCCCGGCTGAGACCGACGTCTGGCGTTACACCGGGCAAAGCGGGTGCATTCACAGATACCTCGGCGACGTCCTCCCAAGTCAATCGATCTGCAAGAGTGACCGGTACAAAGGGGCTGCGCCGATAAAGCTCACGAAGGGCTTTTTCCAGCTCATCTTCGTCTAGTTTTACCAGTCGACGAAGTTTTGCGATGGTCTCATCAACATCGGGTACGTCCTCGCGGACGATGACGATTCGATAATTCTGTGTGTTGGTCGCGACAGGAACGCCGTTCCGGTCAAAAATAATCCCTCGCGAGGGCGGAATCAGGCGCATGTTGATGCGGTTTTCTTCAGCCAACAGTCGGTAGTTGTCAGCCTCGGTCACCTGCATGTGGCGCATACGCCAACCAAGAAGGCCCATGAACCCCAACTGCGCGCCGCCCAGTACCAATCCACGCCGGGTGATCAGTCCGGCACTGGCTTCGGTATCTTTGGGTGATCGCTTCACAGTCGACTTCCAAGTTTATCAGCTTCGCTGGGCGAAATCCGTTTCAATCCAAGGGATTTCGCCGCCAGAAGTACCACAATCGGATACATCGCAATTGTCAAAATCATACGGATCAGGATCAATCCAAATCCTGGTTGGTTGACCACAAATAGACCCATAATCAAGGCGTTGGCCAAGAACATTCCCGTGATGACAATGGCCACGGTCAACCATTCCGACCAAAACGTACTGTCGCGAACTGTTGCCGAACGGTTTCGAAGGTATTCGAATGCAACGACCACGATCGCCGCCCAAAGCCCGGGTGGACGCATCAGCATCAGATCCGCAATCAGGAACACCCCGGCAACCAACCAAACCGGAATATAATCGGGGCGACGAATGACCCATGCAAATGTGATGGCAACCAACAGATCTGGGCCGGGGATGGCTCCGGGGCCGGGTCGCAATGGCAGCAGTTTTACAAACATGATGAGGCTGCAAAGCCCCAAAAACAGCGTCCAATAGGCAACCCGGCGGGATGTCTGCGCTTCAGCCATCGGCAGCCTCTTGGTCGTCATCGTCCAAAAGTGCCCCTGTTTCCGGCAAGAGCGGCCCGATCAAATCTGATGTTCCGTCAACTTGGCTGCTTCGTTGCGTTCGCAGAACGCGCAGATATTCAAGCCGTTCGTAATCTGCGGACAAGCGAAGGCGAAGCCGGCCATCACGCGCCAAAACCACGTTGCCAACCAACAGCCCAGCCGGGAACACGCCACCATCGCCCGAGGAAACCACACGATCACCCGGGCGGACCTCTTCCGGTATTTCGATGAACTCCAACACTGGCAGAGCCGAATTGTCACCGGCCAGCATGGCCCTTTGTCCCGATGGTTGAATGTTCACGGGCACGCGGCTGGCGCTGTCTGTCAGCAGCAGCACACGGGATGATTTCTGACCGACACCAGACACACGACCAACTAATCCCAAGCCATCGGTCACGGCCCAGCCATCCATGATGCCATCTCGGGCAGCGCCGACATTCAGCAAAACAGACTGCCGGAACGGCGAACCAGAGTCCGCCAACACCTGTCCCGTCACGACAGTCAAAGCAGGGTCAAGCTTCACCTTGTTCAGATCAAGCAGCTTGGCGTTCTCCTGTTCGAGTTGGAGTGCAGCTTCTTTCCAAGCTTTCATCTGCTGAAGCTCGCGGCGGAGGTCCTGATTTTGCTGCTGAAGGCGAGCATAAGACTGGACGCCTTGCACCATCTCGACAGTTCGCGCGACCGGCACAAGTGCCCAATCCATGCTGGGAACAACCGCATCAACCAAAGCAGCGCGGAAGCGTTCCGCCCTTGGACTATCGACCCTCCACAACAAGAAAAAGGCAAACAGCACCAACACCAACACCCCAACCAGCAATCGTCTGATTGGGCGGGCGTATTCTTCAGAAGTGCCGCTCTGTCTTGCCACTTCGGCCTCTTATCGGTCCGTCTCGGCGCAGATTACCACGTTCTGTGGATAACTCGAAAGACCTGGCCGAATTCAGCTGTCGAAATCAATCACGTGCCGAAGCTGTTTTTCATACTCCAGCGCTTTGCCCGTTCCCATTGCAACGCAGTTCAGCGACTCGTCAGCCACGCTGATGGCAAGTCCGGTCTGTTCGCGCAGAGCCAAATCCAGCTCACCCAGCAACGCACCGCCACCGGTTAGCATAACTCCGCGATAAACGATATCGTCCTCCAAATCCGGTGTTGTCGCTTCAAGCGCCGTCATCACAGCCTCGA
>JAPPOI010000102.1 GCA_028818055.1 Boseongicola sp. | reverse complement strand
TTCGACTTCATGATCCGATCATAGTCGACACGCGTAACAGCGACATCAATTGGCGCAGTTAGATCCCAATAAAGGTCTTGGCCAAACGAGGGATAATGCCCTTGAAACGAAGTGGGGCGTCTGTGGCTGCAAGGCAAATGCAGTCTTCCCCGTCTTCAGCGATTGGAGTGTGGTGCAGTTCTTCATCTGCGATCTCAACATCACCGCGCGCAAAACGACCGTCTTCGTCTGAAAACGCACCTTTCAAGACAAGCGTCATTTCTGTCCCACGGTGAGTGTGGTCAGGCATTGCCGCCCCGGCAGGTATGGAAAGAAGACGAACTGAACTGTCTGGAGCGGTCTCCAAAACAGCTTGCTTCACGCCGCCGCCGATTGACTTCCAAGCCACGTTATCCAAGTCGCCGCCCACGTAATCCTGCAGCGGCGATGGGAAAACCGCGTCCATTGCAGAAATGCGCGGGGCTTCGGCCACGTCTCCGTCAGCGTCTATCAGTGCAAATGTTGCCGCCAGTGCGTCTTCCGACATGTCTATATTTTCGCATTCGCCGATCATAGCTCCGCCAACAGCCTCAAAGCTTTCGAGGCGTGCACGGCAATCATCGCAAAGCGAAATATGGGTTGCCACAACCAAGCTGAAACCCTCGGGCAGATTGCCAGACGCATAAGCCATCAGCATGGCGTCATTCAGATGATGATTTATCTCACTCATGTCATTCACTTCATCGCGTGGCGTAGTCTTTCCAACGCCAATCTAATTCTCGATTTGATCGTGCCCAGGGGTAACCCCGTTTCTTCGGCAATTTCGCTATGACTTAGTTCGCCGAAGTAGGCCTTCTCGATCAAAATTCGTTGCTTCTCTGGCAAATCAGCCAAAGCTTTGGCCAATCTGTCGCTTTCTTGTTGCAGCGTTACAACATCTGCGAGGTCCGGTTCTTGTTCTGGGCCCCACGGTAGGTCTTCAGGTTCCGGACGTCTTTGGCGCCGCAGAACGTCAATTTTCTTGTTTCGAGCGATTGTATAAATCCAAGTAGAAACGCTTGCGCGACTTGGATCAAACAGATGCGCTTTTTGCCAAAGCGTCGCCATCACCTCTTGGGTGCATTCTTCTGCGACACTGGGGCCTGATCCTGAACGGATCAGAAACGCCTTCACTCGTGGTGCAAAGTGCTCAAAGATCGCCGCAAACGCAGTCCTGTCTTTTTCAAGATGAACGCGTTTTACGAGCGCTGCCCAGTCGTCGTTTGCGGAATTGGTCAATCGTCTTACCCGAGATCCGTTTTGAGCCCGATGTTCATGATTGACCTCACCATACGACGGCGGGTCAGCTTTTCCACCCTGTTCCCTGACACTTTGCAACATTTGTAGGTGTTACGCGTGCCGGTGTGGTTTGGATTAAAATTTTTTTGTCGTCAGAAGTTTAATCTATCTGGGCGGTTCTAGCGTAATGATAAGCATACGACTACTCAGGAGAACTTCATGCCATTCGAAGAACGGGCGACCGCCGCGCAGCGGATAGCTGTAATTGGAGGCGGTATATCTGGCATGGGGGCGGCGTACTTCCTCGCCCAGTCCAATAGTGTCGTGATGTTCGAGGCAGAAGCTCGACTTGGTGGTCATGCGCGCACAGTGATCGCCGGTAAACGCGGTGACCAGCCCGTTGATACCGGTTTCATCGTGTTCAATCACAAGAATTACCCCAACCTGAGGTCGCTGTTTGACCACTTGGGTGTTCCAACCGCACCTTCGAGCATGAGCTTTGGCGTCTCTGCACGCGCTGGCGGCCTGGAGTACGGGCTGGCCGACATCAACACGATATTTACGCAGCGCAGAAACTTCGTACGTCCTCAGTTTCTGCGGATGATCCGTGACATTCTTCGCTTCAACAAACGTGCCGATGAAACGATTACTCCCGACATGACAATTGGCGAGTTGATTGCTGAACTGAAGCTCGGGTCATGGTTTCGGGATTACTATTTAACGCCTTTTTCAGGTGCCATTTGGTCAACACCCAAAACAAAAATTCTCGACTTCCCGGCACATAGCATGATCGAGTTTTTCAAGAACCACGGTCTGCTTGAGTACCTCGAGGACCCCCAGTGGTACACCGTTCGCGGTGGTTCGGTTGAGTACGTAAAGAGACTTGGCAGTGCGATGCACGACCGTGGCGTCGACATTCGCTTAGGTGCTGAGATCAAAGGCGTACGTCGTACGCCGTTTGGAGTTGAGGTGAGGGCGTCCAATGGCGAATGGGAACACTTCG
This sequence comes from Boseongicola sp., assembly GCA_028818055.1. Lineage (GTDB taxonomy): Bacteria > Pseudomonadota > Alphaproteobacteria > Rhodobacterales > Rhodobacteraceae > JAPPOI01. Next base: position 3,551 of record JAPPOI010000102.1, on the reverse strand, counting down.
ACGGCGTTGTGTTTGCCACCCATTCCGATGTCACGCTCAAACTGCTTTCAGACGCAACTGGAGTCGAGCGAACGGCTCTTTCGGCCGTCCGGTACCAGCCGAACCGGGCTGTATTGCACAGTGATCCATCGGTGATGCCGCGCAATCGGAAAGTTTGGTCATCTTGGTGCTATGTCGAAACAGATAAATCACCGGATGCACCGATTGATCTCAGCTACTGGATGAATTCACTTCAGCCCATTCCGCACGATGACCCGATTTTCGTGACATTGAACCGTAACGCTCCGATCCGCGAGGAGTTGATTTACGACGAGAAGACGTTCCATCATCCCGTTTATGACCGGGCGGCCATCGCCGCCCAAGAGACAATTCGCGCAATCAATGGTCAGAACAACACTTGGTTCTGCGGAGCGTGGATGAAGAACGGGTTCCATGAAGACGGTTTGGCCAGTGCGATCGATGTCGTCATGGGTATCGAAGCAATCCAAGCCATGGGAGTCGCCGCCGAGTGATGTCGTCCCGGGTTGAGCATATCAAAGGACAGACCTTCCACGGTCGAAAGGGTGCGTTAGAAAACGCGTTCAAATACTCTGTGGATTATGTTCTCCTCGATGCCGAGGCAAAGACACGTGGTGCGTGGCCGTTCAAGCGTAACGTTCCCGGGGCAGTAGCCCTGCACGATTCGGACCACGGCGGTGCGCCCGGCGAGGGCACTGGCGCCATTTGGGTGCGGGAAGTCCTTGCGTCGCATCAGGCGCCTTATGAGGCAACACGGATCGAGCTTTTGGCGCAGCCAAGGGTATTCGGACATGTTTTCAATCCGGTGAGTTTCTGGCTGATCTACGACGAAGAAAATGTCCTGCGGACAGTTATTCCTGAGGTCACCAATACGTACGGTGACCGGCACTCGTATTTGTGCCGTCATGACGATTGGGGGCCAATTCGCCGAACAGACATGCTGACTGCGCAGAAGATTTTCTACGTATCGCCATTCCAGCCAGTTGAGGGTGGCTATTCGTTCCGGTTTGACATCCGTGACGACAAAATTGGAATTTGGATCGACTATTCGTCGGGCAACGAAGGCCTGCTGGCTACTCTGGTTGGCCCTCGTAAACCGATGACGACTACATCCATTATGGGCGCTTTGGTGCGTCGGCCGTTCGGATCACGGCGTGTACTTGGATTGATCCACTGGCAGGCGTTGAAGCTGTGGTGGAAGGGTGCTCACTTCGGAGTCCGACCGAAGCCGCCAGCCGAGGAGGTTTCGAGATGACCTCTGCTCGCCACGGCCTTCCGTCATACTCATTGTTTGCGGCTACTTTGGCCTGCGCCGGTTTGCCGATCTATATCCACGCGCCAAAGTTTTTTGTGGACCAATACGCCGTAGGATTGGGCGCACTGGGGGCAGTTCTCTTTGGATTGCGGCTTTTGGATTTCGTCCAAGACCCGGTCTTGGGATGGCTGAGCCAACGACTTGCACCATTTCGGCGACAGGCGGTTCTGACAGCTTCAGTGGTGATGGCGATAGCCATGGTCTGCCTTTTCGCCGTGCCACCGTTGCTCCCGCCTCTTGCTTGGTTCGCGCTTGCTTTGGCGACGCTCTTCTCAGCGTTCAGCTTCCTTACGATCACTTTCTACGCCCAAGGCGTGGCTAAGGCAGATTCGCTTGGTGAAAGTGGGCACATCAGGCTTGCAACATGGCGTGAGACGGGTGCGTTGATTGGGGTTTCGCTGGCTGCGGTCGCACCGATTGCTCTTGGCGCGGTGTCCGCCAATCCATTTTCGCTATTTGCTCTTCTATTCGCGTTGTTGGTTGCACTTGCGTTTCTGTCGATGCGCCAGGAATGGTCTGATGCCAAAGCGAGCCGGGCTCCTCAGATGAGAACGATCTTGTCTGACCCTCTGGCAAGCCGACTTCTTTTGATCGCGCTGGTAAACGCGGCACCAGTCGCAGTTACATCGACGCTGTTTTTGTTCTTTGTCGAAAGCCAGCTAGGGGCTCGCGGCTGGGAAGGTCCATTCCTTTTGTTGTTTTTCCTTTCGGCAGCGGCCTCGGCGCCTGCATGGGGGCGGATAGCGACAAGGGTTGGCGCGAAAGTCGCTCTTATCGGCGGCATGCTTCTCGCGATCCTGTCGTTTGGGGGCGCGGCGACATTGGGATATGGCGATTTGGTCCCATTCGCCTTGATTTGTGTTGCATCAGGCGCCGCACTAGGCGCGGATATGACGCTGTTGCCCGCCATCTTTGCAAGACGACTTGAAACTATCGCGCCACAAGCGGCAGAGGGCTTCGGTCTTTGGTCGTTTGTGTCGAAATTCACTTTAGCCTTCGCAGCGGTTGCACTTTTGCCGTTGCTCGAGGCGTCGGGCTTTCAGTCCGGAACTCCAGCGGTCCCTGAGGGAGCGCTGCTAACACTCACACTGCTTTACGCCGTTCTGCCATGCGCGCTGAAACTGGTTGCCGTTGCGCTTCTGGTATTCACGCCAATCGACGATGTGTCTGGCAACTCGGCTCTGAAAGAGGCTTGAAAAATGGATATCCTATTTGGGTTTATTGGGGGTTTCCTGATCTTCGTTGGAATTGCCTGGGCTCGCACTAAGATGCTCGGCTTTTCGGGGCAGGCTCCCCAAGACTACACGACCAACCAGCCCGAGTTTGATCTGAAGAAGCATTTGAACGGGCCGATTGCCTGTGAAGGCGTCATCTTTGGACCGACAGGTCGGGTCACGTCGCGTTTTGTCGCTGACTTTAATGCTGAATGGGACGGAAACTCTGGTCGCATGACCGAAAGTTTCCGCTACGACAGTGGCGCGACCCAAGATCGTGAATGGCGCCTTACTCTCGACCCGTCCGGCAAAATCGTTGCCGAAGCAGAAGACCTGGTAGGAGCTGGTTCCGGGCAACAGGCGGGCTCTGGTGTCTCATTGAACTATCGGATCAAGTTGCCGGAGAGTGCAGGGGGACATGTGCTGGATGTCGTGGACTGGATGTATCTTCTTGAGAACGGGACGATCATGAATCGCAGTCAGTTCCGCAAGTTTGGCATCAAGGTTGCTGAGCTTGTTGCGACTATGCGGCCAAAGTCCATGGACGAAGAAAGCCGCCAGGACGCTGCATGAGAAATTTGGCCGGCAAGCGGTACTGGCTGGTGGGAGCATCGGCCGGATTGGGGCGTTCGGTTGCGCTCGAGCTGTCACGGATGGGCGTGCACGTGATCCTGAGTGCGCGCAATGCTGCTGAACTGGAGGCGTTGGCCAAAGAATGCCCTGGTTCTTCGGACGTTGTGCCGGTCGATATCGCTGATGACGAAAGTGTCGCGCAGGCTGCGGAGCAAATCGGCGATGTTGACGGCGTGGTATTTTTGGCAGGTGTCTATTGGCCCATGAAGGCCGCCGATTGGAACCCCAGCCAAGTCACCGCGATGTTCGACATCAATTTGACCGGCGCAGCCCGCGTCCTTGGACATGTCGTTCCCAAAATGGTGGCACGGAACTCTGGCCACATCGTTCTGACGGGTTCCTTGTCTGGCTTCCGCGGGTTGCCCGGAGCA
>JAPPOI010000396.1 GCA_028818055.1 Boseongicola sp. | reverse complement strand
AACCCCTCTTTCCAGGTTGAAAACCTGGCGTCCTAACCGATAGACGAACGGGCCAGCACCCGCGCTACTTAGGCAAAGTGCCTGCCAAGGGCAAGAGGGTTTTTTCAAAGAAGTATCAACGGCACATTAGAGCATGTGAGTGGCGATTTCCGGGTGCGCGTTAAACCGGCGCCGCATCGTCGATGCGGAGCTGGACGCTTTTTCGTCCACCCCAATGGTTGATTTCCAGTTTTCCGGCCAAATGAAATCTTGCACCCGAGCCGCTGGCCAATGCAGTTCCGAGATCGCTGTCAAATGCGCCGAATGCAATTCCGTCAATGCGCGTGCCAAGACCGTCTCCGAATGAAACCTTCAAATGCCCGGAGCCGACTTCTCTGGCGTGCAAGATTGCAACGTCAGGGAACGCAAAGCGAGGAGCCGGGGCGGCCTGTCCAAAGGGTCCTACACGTTCGATCTCCTCAGCAAGATCAATCGTCGTTGCTTGCGGCATAAGGGGGGCGTCGATGCGAAGATCGCGAGGGCCCAGTTTACCAGCGCCTTGTTTGTCGAGAAGTTCGCTGAGCCGCGCCATCGCCGATCCCAGCTGGCTTCGGGCAACTGTCAATCCGGCCGCCATTCGATGGCCGCCACCTTTTATCAGCAGACCTTCGGCAGAGACGCGCTGCACCGAGTGACCAAGATCAATGCCAGCAATCGATCGCCCTGACCCTTTGCCTTCGTCTCCATCCAGACCGATCACGACGGTTGGACGTCCTGTGGCTTCCTTGATGCGCGCAGCGACAATGCCAACAACGCCTGGATGCCATCCTTCCCCCGCAGCCCACACCAGAGGTCCGTCGAGACCGCGCGCCTCTGCTTGGATCATCGCAGCCTCGCGAACCGACTGTTCGATTTCGCGGCGCTCCGAATTCAGCTGATCGAGTTTCTCGGCCAAAGCCTGAGCCTCGTCAGGGTCGTGGGTAGAAAGACATCGGGCGCCCAAGTCCGCCCGTCCGATCCGACCTCCGGCGTTTATGCGTGGCCCGAATATGTAACCAAGATGGTGGGCTGACGGAGGCGCATCGAGCTTTGCAATATCGGCCAAGGCGGCAACGCCCGGGCGTGCCCGTTTTGCCATAACCTTGAGCCCTTGTCGCACAAACGCGCGATTCACACCGATTAGTGGCGCCACATCAGCAACGGTGGCCAAAGCGACCAGATCCAGCAGCGACAATAGGTCCGGAGCGTTTTGACCTTTAGCTTTTAGCTGCCGATTGCATTCAACCAACACAAGAAAGACAACCGCCGCGGCACACAAATGTGCCAGTTCGCCCGATTCATCCTGACGATTTGGATTTACGACAGCCAATGCGGAAGGGAGTGTTTCCTCTGCCAAGTGGTGATCGAGAATTATGACGTCCGCAGCTTTTCCAGCTGCGATGGCGTCGAAACTTAGCGTCCCGCAATCGACGCAGATTATCAGGTCGTGTGTTGACGCCAACTCCCTCATAGCGGTCGGGTTTGGGCCGTACCCCTCGTCTATTCGGTCCGGCACATAGAGTGTCGCGTTGCTGCCTTGGTGCCTCAGCCAATCAAGCAAAAGTGCGGCGGATGATCCGCCGTCGACGTCATAATCTGCAAAGATCGCGATCTTTTGGCTTCGCTCAACTGCACTCAGGATGCGGCTTCCCGCAGCTTCCATGTCGCGCAGGCTGCGAGGATCTGGAAGCAAGTCTCGAAGGGCGGGGCTGAGGAACTGGCTAGCATCTTCCGGAGCAATTCCACGCGCCGCGAGAATTCTGCAAATGGGTCCGGGCAAAAGGGTTTGCTGTTCTAGCGCCTCTGATCGCCGGATGAGATCGGAGTCAGGTCCCGTCCAACGCCGCCCGGTCAGCGACGCTTCCACGCCCAGAAATGCGTCGCCCGGTCCGGTCAATTCTCGATCGGGTGGCGATAGTTCATGCGTCGCACAGAACCCGTCTTGGAACGCATGAGGATGGTTTCGGCGGTCAGTACGCCCGGCTCTCGCTTGATACCCGGCAAGATAGAACCGTCAGTAACGCCGGTGGCTGCGAAGATCACGTCGCCGGTTACCATATCGTCACGTGTATACACGCGATCGAAGTTTGTAATGCCTGCGTTGGCCGCACGTTGCTTTTCATCGTCGCTTCGGAACACAAGCTTTCCGAACATTTGCCCGCCCATGCATTTCAAAGCAGCGGCGGCCAAAACGCCTTCGGGCGCGCCGCCCTGGCCCATGTACATGTCGATACCAGTGGTGGGCTCGGCGCAATGAATGACACCCGCGACATCGCCGTCGGTAATAAGTCGGATGGCCGCACCCGTTGTCCGAATTTCCGCGATGATGTTTTCGTGGCGCGGTCTTTCAAGAACGCAGACCGTAATGTCTTCTGTGGAACACCCTTTTGCGGCAGCAAGAGCACTGACACGCTCAGCCGGTGTCATGTCCATGGTCACAACGCCTTGTCGGTATCCGGGACCGATTGCCAGTTTGTCCATGTATGTGTCGGGCGCATGGAGCATCGTGCCACGTGGACCCATAGCGATGACAGCCAATGCGTTGGGCATATCCTTGGCGGTCAAAGTGGTGCCTTCGAGCGGATCGAGCGCAATGTCGACTTCGGGACCGGTGCCACTGCCGACCTCTTCTCCGATGTAAAGCATCGGCGCCTCGTCACGTTCACCTTCACCGATTACGACAACACCCTGAATTTCAAGGTGATTTCGCTGCGGACGCATGGCGTCAACTGCGGCCTGGTCGGCAGCCTTTTCGTCACCGCGGCCGATCTGACGGGCCGACGCAAGGGCCGCAGCCTCGGATACACGGGCAAGGCCCAATGACAGCATTCGATCATGAAATTCGGGGGCGTCACTCATAGTATTTCCTTCAGTTTGTGGGTGTGTCCTATCGGCCAGAGTGCAGCCGGGCAAGCCTGTTGAATCGTGTTAGCGTCCACAATATTGCGGATTCGCGTATTTTTGGTTTCACCGGCGGCGTTCACTCGGTATACGGCGGCGGGTTCAACCATCCTGGGGAATGTCTCATGGCAAATGTGGTGGTCGTCGGCGCTCAGTGGGGCGACGAAGGCAAGGGCAAAATCGTCGATTGGCTGAGCGAGCGAGCAGACGTCATTGCCCGTTTTCAGGGTGGGCACAACGCCGGCCATACGTTGGTTATCGACGGAGAGGTCTACAAACTTCACGCTCTGCCGTCAGGCGTTGTACGCGGCGGCAAACTGAGCGTTATCGGAAACGGTGTTGTGTTGGACCCGTGGCATTTGGTCAAAGAGATTGCGACCATTCGTGAGCAGGGCGTCGAAATCACGCCTGAGACTCTGATGATCGCCGAAAACACGCCCCTGATCTTACCGCTCCACGGTGAGCTGGATCGCGCGCGCGAATCCCAAAACTCGGTGGCCAAGATTGGGACCACGGGACGTGGAATCGGACCGGCGTATGAGGACAAAGTCGGGCGACGAGTCGTTCGTGTGGCCGATCTCGCTGATGACGCAACCTTGGAAACCCGGGTTGGCCGACTATTGGTCCATCACGATGCACTTCGACGCGGATTAGGATTACCACCAATTGATGCAGACGGGTTGTTGCAAAGCCTGCGTGAGATCGCGCCAGAAATTTTGCCTTACGCGGCGCCGGTCTGGAAAGTCTTGAATGAACGGCGACGCAAGGGCCAACGGATCCTGTTTGAAGGCGCCCAAGGTGTATTGCTTGACGTTGACTTCGGAACCTATCCGTTCGTCACATCATCGAATGTTATTTCTGGTCAAGCCGCGACGGGTACTGGCATTGGGCCAGGTTCCATCGATTTCGTGCTTGGGATTGTGAAAGCTTACACGACCCGAGTGGGCGAAGGTCCATTCCCGACAGAGCTGTTTGACGACGATGGCCAACGGCTTGGAGAACGCGGGCACGAGTTTGGAACCACAACAGGTCGGAAACGGCGCTGCGGTTGGTTTGATGCCGTCCTGGTGCGGCAGACGTGTGCGACCAGCGGCGTCAACGGAATTGCATTGACGAAACTCGATGTGCTGGACGGATTTGAGGAGCTGAAGATCTGCGTGGGATATGATCTTGACGGGGAAACTTTGGATTACCTCCCAACTGCCGCCGACAAGCAAGCCCGAGCCAAACCGATCTATGAAACTATGCCCGGATGGTCAGAAAGCACTGCAGGTGCACGGTCTTGGTCAGAGCTTCCGGGCGAGGCCGTTAAATACGTTCGCCGGATTGAAGAGCTGATCCAGTGCCCCGTAGCGCTCTTGTCTACGTCGCCCGAGCGCGATGACACCATCCTCGTTACTGATCCGTTTGACGACTGATGGCACTCTCGTACAAAGCACGCCGTCGTTGGGCTTTGGTCATCCTTTTGATTGGATTACCTATCTACGCCGTACTCGCGATTACGATAGTCGGACTTTTTGATCGCCCGCCGTTCTGGCTTGAACTTGTGATCTACGTCGTGCTCGGCGTTTTGTGGGCTCTGCCATTCCGCGCAGTGTTTCGGGGAGTTGGAAAAGCCGACCCTAACGCTGACAACAAAACGGAAACTTCAGACTAGCAGCTACACTTGTAGTTTCAGTCTTTTGTCAGCGTCTCGATCAGGCGATCCATGAAGGCATTGCCGGCTTCAAACTGCTCTACAGCCAGAAATTCATTTGGCTGATGAGCCTGAGCGATGTCCCCGGGTCCACAAACAACGGATGAATAGCCGCCATTTTGAAAATGTCCGGCCTCTGTTCCGTAGCTGACAACGTGTGTGCCGTTGTCACCGGTCAGCCGCCTAGTCAGAGCTTCGGCCTCACCATCATTTTCTGGCGTCAAAGGCGGAACGCCAAAATAGGGTTTAGTGGAAATACCTGTATCAGGATGAACGGACTTCATGTCCGCATCGATTTGTTCAACTTTTTCGAGAAAGCGGGCTTCCCAGGCTTCTCTGTCGTCTCCCGGAACAAATCTGAAATCGAGATCGAAATGGCAGTCTTTGGCAGTGATGTTGTGGGCCGTGCCACCGTTGATCATCCCGACGTGCACCGTTGTCCAAGGCGGTTCGAATATCGAAGCCAATTCAGAGGGTTCAGCGGCTTTGTTTTCGGCATTCATCTGATTGGCCCACTCAATCAGTCGCGCGCCCTGCATGATCGCGCTGACTCCGGTGTGCATCAGCGAAGAATGAACCTCAAAGCCTTGCATGTGCACGGCAAACCCGCTGCCACCTTTGTGTCCAGTCACGACCTTCATCATCGACGGCTCGCCGATGATCGCGACGTCCGCCTTGGGAACCTTGCCGCGCATGGCATCGATCAATGGTGGGGCGCCTTCACAGCCAATTTCCTCGTCGAAACTTAAGGCAATTTGTAAGGGTCGCTTCAGGGGTTGTTCTTTTGCGCGAACCAGAGCGGCCAAAGCAATCGCGTCAAAACCCTTCATGTCGCATGTGCCGCGACCAAAAAGCTTTCCATCGCGTTCAACGACTTGCCAAGGGTCGGTTGCCCAGTTTTGACCGTCTACCGGGACAACGTCCGTATGACCGGACAATACAATGCCACCTTCGACATTTGGCCCAACGCTTGCAAAAATCGCCTCTTTAGTCCCGTCTTCATTCGGCATGCGATGCGTTTGGATTCCATTTGACGAAAGGTATCCGTCGACCCATTCAACAAGATCGAGGTTTGAATCTCGGCTGACTGTCGGAAAAGACACCAATGCCGTCAGAATTTCCCTTGGCGAGCGATTCATACCGGCCTCAGCACAAAGTGGCCGGTTTCAATTTCATCGTACTCAGAAGGCTTGGCTT
>JAPPOI010000390.1 GCA_028818055.1 Boseongicola sp. | reverse complement strand
CGACGACAGTATCGGCAAACAAAAAACCTTTGATACGGATCTTTGGGTGATCGAAATCGAGGATCGGGCAGGCCGGCATCTATTAGACGAACCGGGACTGGAATAGCGCGCCAGTACGCGGGATAACGTTGACATGGAATGGCGCGAAGACGGGATCCTTTTGAAGGTTAGTCGGCACGGCGAAAGCGCGGCGATTATCGAGGTCTTCACTGAGAAACACGGTCGTCATGCAGGAGTCGTTCGAGGTGGAGCAAGCCGAAAGATGGCGCCGATCCTGCAACCTGGTGCGCAACTGGATTTAACTTGGAAAGCTCGTCTCGAAGATCATTTGGGCAGCTTCACGGTGGAACCTTTGCGCAGTCGGTCTGTGCAAATGATGGCCAGTCGCGAGACATTGGCTGCGCTGAATGCAGTGACCGCGTTGTTGTCGTTTTCGATGCCCGAGCGGGAAGCTCATGCGCCCCTTTATCTCCGCACAATTGCAATGCTGGATATGATCGGTGATGGCCCATTTTGGGCCTTGGCCTACCTGCGCTGGGAGTTGGCACTACTGGAAGAGCTTGGTTTTGGACTGGACCTTGCAAGGTGTGCGGTTACGGGTACGTCCGAAAACCTTGTTTACATCTCTCCAAAAACTGGGCGCGCGGTCGCTGCGCATGCAGCAGGAGAATGGTCAGACCGAATGCTGCCGCTTTCGCCCGCGCTCGTTGGCAAGGGCGACGGTTCCGATGCCGAATTGCTGGACGGGCTTCGCGTCACAGGCCATTTTCTGACAAGCCAGATTGCCCACAGTTTGGGCGATCGGCCGGTGCCGGCGGCCCGACAGCAGTTTGTGGATGTCCTTGCCCAGCGCTTATGCAATACCTGACGAACGTAGATAGCGTGCGGATTCCCTAATGCTCTCGCGGGTATCTTTGGGTTCAACTCCCAAAACCGTGCGCATCCGTGTGTTGTCAGCTTTGGTAACGCGACCCAGTGACGGAATGATGCCGCGAATGGCCGGATCGAACAGGCCCAGGAATTTGATGAAAAAGTCCGGCGCTACTCGCTTTGCGGCTTTTGCTCCAGGTACAGCCTCGCGAATAAGTTCCGCCATATCAGCAAACCACATGAAACGATCATAGATGACGTGGCGTTGTCCGTAGGCGTCTGGATTTTCCATCGCGCGCACGTGTGCCTCGGCAACATCGACCACATCGCAGCAGGCAAACCCAAGCCGGGGCAATGCCGGATCTTTCCCCCTCAGCAAACGCTCAACGACTTTGATCGACGTTCCAAAGTTTTCGTCCAAAGGCCTGCCTTGAACAAATGTCGGATTGATGATGGCAAGCCGCATATCCGGTGCTTCGGATTTTACGAAGTCCCATGCAGCCTGTTCGGCCAGAGTTTTGGATTGCGCGTAGGGCGATAGTCCTGGCTTGTTCGGGTCGGTCCAGTCCGCTTCGGAGTACGTTTCCTTGTCCTCGGGAGGGTCCATGATCGCAACCGAAGACGACGTCATTACAACGTCCTTACACCCAGCGGCCTTTGCTGCCTTCAGCGCTCGCAAGGCGCCATCGACGGCCGGGCGGATCACTTCTTCGGCGTTTTTTGGTTGTTCCAAAGGGAAAGGCGACGCCGTGTGCATCAAGACATCTACCCCTTGGAGGGCGGCATCCCAGCCTTCATCCTTTGATAGGTCCAGCGCAACTGTCCGGTATCGATCGAGCGAGGATTTATCCTTAACGGCAGGCTCAAGAGCTGCCCGCATCTCGGCATCTCTGGCTTCGCTTCGGGCCGATCCAACGACGTTGTAGCCTTCATCAAGAAGAATGCGCACAATGTGCTTTGCAATGTATCCGGTCGCACCGGTGACGAGAACGGTCTTGGTCATGAAAGTGATCCTGCGAAAAGTGAACTAATCAGTTTACGTCAGCATTTCGCATTTGGATCACATGTCAAGTCGTACCTACGCCAGCAGCCTTCTAGCAATCACTTGCGCTTGAATTTCAGCTGCGCCCTCAAAGATGTTCAAGATGCGGGCGTCGCAGAGAATTCGGCTGATCCCATACTCAAGCGCAAAGCCGTTGCCACCGTGGATTTGCAGAGCATTATCAGCGGCCGCCCAAGCGACGCGCGCGCCCAGAAGCTTTGCCATGCCTGCCTCTAGATCGCAGCGACGGTCTTCGTCTTTCTCATGCGCCGAGAAGTAGGTGAGCTGACGAGCCACCATGATTTCGACCGCCATCATCGCAAGCTTGGATGCAACGCGCGGGAATTCGATCAGCGATTTTCCAAACTGGTTTCGGTCTTCTGCATACTGAAGTCCAACGTCCAATGCGGATTGTGCCACGCCAACTGCGCGCGCAGCTGTTTGGATGCGAGCGCTTTCGAAAGTCTGCATCAACTGCTTGAAGCCCTGGCCTTCCTCTCCACCCAAGAGGTTTTCGCCCTTCACTTCGAAGCCATCAAAGTTGACCGTGTATTCTTTCATGCCGCGATAACCGAGCACCTCGATTTCGCCGCCAGACAGGCCCTCGTCGACAAAGGGTTGCTCATCCGATCCCGGGGTTTTCTCTGCGAGAAACATCGACAGCCCGCGATAGTCGTTTGTGTCCGGAACAGTGCGCGCGAGAACCGTCATGACATGCGTACGTGCAGCGTGAGTGATCCAAGTCTTGTTGCCAGTGATAGTCCAATCGTCGCCCGTCTTCACGGCCTTCGTCCGAAGCGACCCAAGGTCCGAACCGGTGTTTGGTTCAGTAAAAACGGCAGTTGGTAGAATTTCGCCGGATGCCAGACCAGGGAGCCACTTTTCTTTTTGATCTTCTGTGCCGCCACAAAGGATCAATTCAGCCGCAATTTCTGATCGGGTGCCCAGAGAGCCAACCCCAATGTATCCGCGGCTCAGTTCTTCGGACACAACGCACATCGACGCCTTGGACAAGCCGAAGCCGCCATATTCCTCAGGTATGGTCAATCCGAAGACGCCCATCTCTGCCATCTCGGAAATGATGTCCATCGGGATCAATTCATCATTGAGATGCCAGTCATGCGCATTGGGTTCGACACGGTCTTTCGAAAAGCGCCAGAATTGCTCGCGGATCATCTCAAGTTCTTCGTCAAGACCGGTGGCACCGAACGTGGCCTCGGCGGTTCGCTGACGCATGATTTCAACCAGCCGCATTCGGGCAGCTTGGCTGTTTCCGGACTGTGTCAGCGTCATGACGGCTGGAACCATCATGGCGCGTTGATCGTCTTGCGAAAGCCCGACGTCCTGAGGGCGCAGGATTTCGCCTTGGCTCATCGGTATGCCGCCGTAGAGCTGCCAAAGATATTCGCCAAATCCGATCTGCAAGATCAGCTGCTCAAGCTCTCCGAAAGCTCCTTTTGCTTCAAGGCGGTGCGCCCAAAGGTGCATTTGGTTCAGCGCTTCCACGTAGGTGGCGATCCAAGCCAATCCGTGTACAGCTGTTTGATGTTTCTCGATCAACGCACCGCTGATTTTCCCAGCTTCAGAAACGTCTGAACGTACGACATTCTTTGCGCGATCCAGTAAAGATTCTGCAGCCGCAACCGACTCCTCTGTCAGCGACAAAAGATCATTTAATACAGGTGTTTCTGTCATCGGTGCGGACCCATCATGTGCCATACATAGCATCCTCTTTCTGCATCTGCGAAGGTTTACGGGCTTTCGATTTGCGACGCAAGAAGATTTCGAAAAGTGCGTCAATTTTGTACGAAAATAACTTTGCGGATCGTTACCGGCACATTGGATCTGACGCAAACGGCAGGAAATTCCCCTTATTCGGCACTCATCGGCCGATAGGGTCCGTGCCACATCGAATTTTTGGAAAGCGTGAAAATGAAGAAACTCGTCGCAGAATTTATCGGGACCTTTACGCTGGTTCTCATCGGGTGTGGTTCGGCCGTGATCGCCGGAGCAGACATTGGCCTGACCGGAATCAGTTTTGCTTTTGGTCTGGCGCTAATCGGCATGGCCTACGGGATTGGACCGATCTCTGGCTGTCACATTAACCCGGCTGTTTCTCTTGGCGCAGTTGTTGCTGGGCGCATGAACACCGGCGATGCGATTCAATACATCATTGCTCAAGTTGCCGGCGCTATTGCCGCAGCTCTTGTGCTGCTGGTGATTGCGAGCGGTAAGGCCGACTACAATGTTGCCACCAACGGGCTAGGTCAAAATGGCTGGGGGGCAGGTTACCTGGGCGAATACTCGATGGTGGCCGCGTTCGTGTTCGAAGCAGTGGCAACATTTCTTTTCGTCGTTGTCATTCTCGGCTCCACGGGTGCAGGCGTTCCAGCCTCACTTGCTGGTCTTGCCATAGGTCTGACGCTGGTTGCGATCCACCTGGTCGGCATTAACGTCACTGGCGTCTCGGTGAACCCAGCGCGTTCCATCGGTCCTGGCCTGTTTGCTGGCTCAACCGCCATCTCACAACTGTGGCTGTTCATTGCCGCACCAATCTTGGGTGCCCTTGTCGCGGGAGCGTTGTTCCGTACAGGCACGTTGGATGTTGATGACGCCTGATGCAACAGGCGGGTGCTTAAAGGAAAAGCCGCCCCGGAGGGCGGCTTTTTACTGTCCCAAGGCCCTATGGGCTAGATCGATTGATCGTCGTCCGTGCCGTCATTGTGTTCGCTACCAGTTCCATCGTTGATGCCGACAAAGCCCAACTGTTCTGTAAAGCGCGGTGCGGTGACGACGATGTTGTAAAGCTCGGTGCTTTGCATGCCGATATCCATGATTGGATCGAACTGCGACCAAGTCTCAACGATAATTGCGGTGTCCGCATCCGCGAGAATTGGAATGTGCGGAGTCACAAAAGCGTCGACAGTATCCTGAATGAGATCAGTGCGGCCGTTCACACCACGCGACCAGACCAGAATGTGCTGATCAAGTGCTGCGTCATAGCGAACCACGGTAACACGGATCGACACGTCGCTTTGCGTTCGGGTCAACCATGCAAAAACAGAGTTCACACCGTTCAAGTAGGTCATGTCGACCAGATCTGTTTCGCGCGAAAGCAAGTCGCCGACGGTGTATGAAGCTTTGAGGTTGATGTTGTTCTCACGAAGCCCTTCAAACATCGTGTACATGCCGATGTATCCGAAAAGCAGAAACGGCAGTGCCAGGATGGCTTCTATGGAAAAGCTTCCGCTTTGGTCATCAATATGACGACGAAACGGGCTGTACCAGCGGCGGGATTTTCTATCAGGCTTGGTCATATCAATTAGGCTCGTTTACGAATGCGGATGAGGCGGCAATTATGTAGCCACCGGTGTCGTCTTTAGGCATAGAGCGCCCAACGCCGTATGTCGGGAAAAACGGGTCCTGAATGGCGCAGACGCGGATCAGCATCAGCTCGTTTTCTTGGCCGTTTTCGAAGTTTACCACTGGCTGCAAAGCTTCTTCGCGCCGGATGCAGTCGATTTCCTCGCGCAAGGTTGTCCAGTTCGAAAGATCGACTGGCTGCATCTCGATACGAAGCGACTCGAGGCAGTTAACGATAATGCCAGCTTCAAGACAGATGGCTTCCCGAACGTCCTCATAGGCAATGTTTGCGCCACCCATCAGCCGGATGTCGCGCACGACCACATCTGTTGCGCGCTCAATCATAACGGCGCGCAGGTTCATCATCGCGATCTCGAAAGATGAAACGAAGATCCCAAAGAAGACTGGAAACACGATAACCAATTCAACCGACGCGGCGCCTTTTTCGCCGCGTCTGAAGTTGCGCATTTTTGTAAGAAGCTGCTTCAGCATAGGAACCTCACTGAGTCAGTTTCAACTGGTTGATCTGGTTCGCGATTGAGGCGAAGGCATACGAG
>JAPPOI010000180.1 GCA_028818055.1 Boseongicola sp. | reverse complement strand
AGCAGGTTTCAACAGTTGTCGCCGACTTCTGGAAGTGGCCTGGGGGTTGCAATTGCTGATGCCGTTGCTCGTCAGCACGGAGGTACTCTGGTGTTGGAAAAAGGGAACTCGGGGCTGAAGGTACGTTTCGTATTCCCCGCATAACAGATCTTCCATTCAGCGCAGGCGCCGAAGTCAGTTTCAGGTTTCCCCAAGAGCACTCCTCAGTAGGTGGCTTCCAATGAACGCCTTCCAAAGGGTCTCGCGAAGCGGCTCCTCTGCGGACTGAATTGACACCTTGACGGCACTGCCCCGGGTTTGGAGCGACGTTCCGAGGGGAGTGAGTGCAAGAGATGCAGAAGACTCCGCGTCCAATTCAACGATTACGCGGATTGAATTATGGGTCGATGCCTTCGTTCCCGCGATTTGGCCAGTCAGTTCGGAAACACTGTAGAAACCACCGATGACCTTCAATTTAGTTGGTGAACCCATCTCTATTTGATCAGCCAATGCAATTGGCAGCGTGAACCACGCCTCGTAGGTTGGGGTGTCGGTTGCAATGATTTCTGCTATCGGTTGCGTCTGGCGGATTTTTTGACCATCCGAAATGGTCCTAACCCGGGACACAACACCGTTCACCGGAGAAAGAATTCTTGGGGTCTCGGAAAGTTTTTCCAATCGCGCTTTTTGTTGTGAAAGATGGTCAATTCTTCCAAATGCTGCTTTGGATCGTTGCAAGATTTGGTTCTGGAAGTCGTATTCTGCGTTCAACCTGTCTTGAACTGCTTCAGCAAGCCGAATTTCGGTTTGCTTAAGAAGAACAGACATCAGGATCGTGCGTTTTCGCTCCTGCGGGTCAGGAGAAGGGTACTTAAGTTCGGTCGCAAGATACTCAGTTATGAGCTGCACACTATCAACAATTGCTTCAGCCTTTGAGGTTAAGTGTTCTCTTTTTTCGGCAGATTTGGCTTTTTCCAACTCACAGGAATTTGCATCGATCAAGTTAATGGAGTCAGCGTCAACGGAGTATGGAACACGAACATTCGGATGATTCAGGCATTGCAAAAGATTAGCAACACTTTGGAGTTCGGATTCAACGCGCGCTATGTCTAATCTCAGACTGTCCCGATCCAACAACGCGATTGTCTGCCCAGCGTAGATAGATTGACCAGGCTTAAGAAAAATTTCGTCAACAATGCTCTCTTCCGGCAAAAGTACGGGAACAGCCTGCCCACTTGCAGAAAGCTCTCCCGAATATGTTTTTGCCGTCTTAATCATTCCAGTGAAAGTCCAACTGGACATGGTCGCCAACAGCATAGTCAGCGTTGCGCACGCCCACACCAGCCATAGGAAGGGCCTCACTGCGAAATGTGTCCTCGGCCGTACTCGATATTGTCGCCTACCTGATTTCTGTTTGCTGAACATCATTCGACTTTTGGTGGCGAGGATTAAATGTTTCGATCTTTGCCGTTAAAACGCGTCCTTCCCTTTCCGAATGCGCTTCGACGTCCAGCGAGTTTTCGATGATGCCTGCAAGAGGGGACAGTCGTTGGTTCTTGCGTTTGCCTTCACTTTCTTCTTGCGCTCGAGCGAGCTGCGCCGAACTGATCGGAGGCGAAGAATCCTGCATTCTCAAAAGACAGTGGCCTTCGAAATGTTTGAATTCAAACCGCAGCCGAGAAACGTCCAGCGTATCCTTGTTCTGGCATGAAAAAGCCAGCATTTCCGCAGCTATCAAACAGACTTTTCGGCGATTTGGCTCATCACCGGGGCGTTTAAAGTGAGACCTGATCCAGTTCGTTAGATTTTCTTCTATCTCAAGGCTTCGATCGCCCACAAAGCGTGCCCAGCCCGCGGATTGCCGTGCCCTGATTTCAGTTGCGGGCCCATAATCCACAACACGGCCCTTAGAGAGAACGACGAAAGCATCGCAGGCGTCAAGAAAAGCGCGGTGGTCGGATACCAGCAAGAAAGATCGTCCTAATCTGACTTCCGATTGAATTCGAGTCAAAACAGCGGAGATTTGTTTCTCGGGTAAATGGTCTTCGGGTTTGTCAATCAAATATACATCCGGCGACAAAAGGAATGACCTTGCAAGCGCAAGCGCCTTTTTTTGCATCCCCGGAAGAAGTGACGCGTTCTTGGTTTGACAGATTTGGTCGACAAGATCAGAGGCGAAAACCAATTGTTCAAGCATTCGCTTGCCTTGATCTAAGACCGGCCCATCCATGAAGCACGCAAGATTTTCCTGTCCGCTGGCTGGTAACATGATTGGCGCGTCGGGCACATAGCTGAGCGCCAGGCTGCGGGCACGGTTAGTTCTTTGCCAAGGGTCGACACCATTGATACGTACGCGGCCGCGTACGTGCATATCAATGAAACCAAACGGGTCTGAAAGGGATGACAAAAGCAACGACTTTCCTGATCCGCTTTCGCCAATTATTCCCGTGATTCTACCTGGTTCGGCCCGAAACGCTATGTCAGAGAGTAACGATTGCCCATCAAGGTTTGTGACAGTCAGCCCAGACACGGAAAGTCCGCCAGCGTCATGGTCATCTGCAGGATCTGGCATGGGTTCGACAACAGCGGGCAAGATCTCGGATGCGTCCGGATCCCGTACAACCATTCGAACCCATTTGATAATGGCATAACTGGACAAAAGCGTGATCAACGAAAAGGACAAGACCGCACTTGGGGAAAGCACGAGCCGCGCTGCTAAGTCACTTGTAATCCCAAGTGAAACCAAAAAAGCTACACCCGATCCTACGACATGCACACTATCTGCGAGAGAGTGCTCGCGCGTATCTACTTGAGCTAACCGAAAGCCCTCGGTGTCCCGACCGGCTAAAATGGTTGCTGCCTCGCTTGGCAGGAAATCCCAAAAAGGTTCGTTCCGCTTGAGCTTGGACAATATCAAAAGCCCAAAGGCTCCTACTGCGGTTCCCAAAGCAATACCGACGCCGGCCAAAGGGTGTACGAAGGTTAGCACACCGGCGAGAAAAATTCCTGCAAAGGCTTGGGCCTGAGAAGCAAAGATGCCGCGGGACGGTCGATAGCCAGCGAGTGCGCGTGCGTGCGCGAACTCAAACAGAAGTAGACCCAACAGTGCTGTGACGCCGCCAAGAAAGAGGAGTGGAACAACGAAGCGTTCTCCGCTTTCGATGACAATGCTGTCAAAGAAAGATGCGAAAACAGCAAGACTTGCGATCAGCCCAAAGCTACATATCGAGAAGACCCAGCTGAAAACGCGGACCCACCCTGGCGAATTTCTGTCTGTCACAGGTATGCCTTTTGGCCCGGGGTCATCACCCATCGACTCATTACTGCCTTCGTTGACGCCAATTTTCATGTCGGCACTCACATCTGACATACGCTTTACCTTGCTGCTGTTGCGGCCTCGTTCGAGGCATCAAGATGATCGGAAGTCTTTCGGGTTATAGCCTCTCGTACGTCTCAGCATTGGCGTGCCCAAATCGCCACACGTCTTTGAAGTACGTCTCTTGGGTGAATGTTTGGCAGCACATTGTCCTCACCTTCTGAATGCACGCTTTCGATGCGAGCCGGCGAAGTGATTTTCCCGCGCAGGGCCGCAGCCACGGCGTTGGCACGGGCGAGACCCGTCGCTTTGTTGATTTCTGCAGGACCTGACACGTCTGTGTGCCCGACAAGCCGAATGCAAGCGTTGCGCATCAGTTGTGTTTCGAGGACGCTCGCCAGCAAGGAGATCTGAGCGACTGCGGCATCATCCAAACGACTGCCGCCTTCTGGAAAGAAGATGTTGCTCTCGATTTGAGATTGGCTAAGCGAGTTGTCTCCGGTGTCGGTAGCCAAGGCGTCACATCCGTCTAGACTAACCCCATGGCGCTCCAAGACATCTAAGCAGATTGCCGCGGTGACGGGATCGGCGCTAGCAGCGGCGACTTGAAAGAACAATGTGGCAGTGACGAGAATCTTGAGCATCTTTACCTCGTTTTGCCCTGAATTAGACCGTCAAAGCTAATTTTTCCTAAACGTTTCACCTAATTGAGAAAAACTGGTTTCGTTTACGATTTGTTCTACTCTGTCGGAGCATTGTTCCTGGGAATCACAAACCAAAAACTCAGGGGCCATGACAGACGAGGATCGACTTACTTGGCTTGACGCACTTCGGTTGGTCGCGGGGCTATCAATGGTTGGGTTGCATGCGACCAGCGATCCAAATGGATTGCCGTGGCCCGATTACTCGGTGTCCGACAGAGTCGTGCCTGTCATACTTCGATCCGTTCTATATATTGCTCGAACAGAATTGTTTCTTATTATTTCCGCTTTTCTCCTCTTGATGGCGTTAGAGAAGCGACCGAAGACATATCGAGAAGTAATTGTCATCCAGTCTCGTCGCTTGCTTATTCCCTTTGTGTTCTGGACAGTTTTTTACGCAGCTTTCGGATTAATTAAGGCTGCAAATTTTGGGTATTTCAAGGATGCATTACAAGATATTTCGTATGTAAGTACTTGGGTTCGATACGTTCTGCTTGGGGACGTCAAATACCACATGCATTTTATACCGACACTATTCGGTATGTTATTATTTTTTCCCATTTTTAAGGTGGCATCCAAATATCCAATAGTGGGTTTGATGATATTTCCTGCACTCTTGGTGAAATGGGAAGTCGATGCATATCTCTACACCAATTTTTGGGAACATGATATATTACCGTTTGCTGTTCGCGTGACTAAAATAGTCACTTACGTAGGTTATGGCATTCTGGCAGGATCGGCCTACGGATTGTGGAAACGGCGCCGGTCAGTCGACTTAACCCAATTCGTTCCAATCGTCCTTTTCGTCGCCGGTCTATTGGTTGCAGTCAAGTGGATTGAAGCCGCTCGTATAGTATCGACGGGAGAGTATCAGTTTTCCTACTTGGCTGGTTACTGGGCGAACTTTCTGATGCCGGGCGCCCTTTTCTGTCTTTGTCTATGCTCAGGAGGCAGAAGTTGGCCACACGTTCTGAGCAGGGCGGCTCCTTTCTCCTTTGGAGTGTATCTTGTTCATCCAACTTTCTTGGATGTGGCGGAGATTTTGTTTGTACAGTCGGTGTTCGCACCGAGTTTGCAGGTCATTGGCAAGATACTAATTGTCCTGCCCTCGACCTTCCTAGCGGTTTTCCTGTTATCGAAATGTAGGGCTCTGGCCTGGACCATCGGTCTCGGGCCATTGCCAATTAAACCAAGTCGGACGGTGCGGGCATGAAAAGAGGACTCGAGATCTTTGCACTTGAGCGATGGGATGCACTTAAGGAAATCGCCATCTCAGGACCGCTCTTGCACTATGACAGCCTTCAAGTGGCTTTGGAGTTCTTGGACGAGGTGGCTGCATCTGCCTCTAAAGTATGCCTGATCGACTGCTCAGGCATTGGACGAGTTTCGGATTCAGGCATTGCAAGCTTCCTCCGGGTCTTGACACACCCAAATTGTCTGCGCGTTGCACCGTATGGATTGCCGAAGCATCTGCTTCGTCGACTAAGAAAACATGGGCTTCTTGATTCATTGCAGATCTTTGAGTCCCAGGAGGCTTGTGAAACTGATCCCTTCATTCGATCACGCAGGTTGAAGGAATTGACGGTAATTCTGAACTGCGTCGACAATGTCGAAGGTGTAAGTCTGGATCAGCTTCATCTTTTTGACGAACCATTACAAACAGCTTTAGTTCAGCAAATTGAGCAGGCAGGAGTAGGTCGGTGCATTATAGGGTTGGCAGGCAACGATCGATCGATCGTAGAAGCAGTTAAAGGAATCAGATCGCTGTGGTTCAAAACAACATTCCTTCAACCAAATGATAGCGCAATTTCCTCCGGTAGAGGAGCGCATGACTGTCTTG
>JAPPOI010000405.1 GCA_028818055.1 Boseongicola sp. | reverse complement strand
CCAGGTTGAAGACGCCTGCTTGGCAGCCTTGGCGCCCACCCTGCCCGCTTCCGACGAAAGATCGCTGCTGGTCGTCGGAGCGCTGCCGGACGTCGTCGAGGATCAGGCCCTGCGCCTGCTAAGCGATCTTGGAATTGGACCGGTTCAAATCTTGCCAGCGCGAAACGCAGACGGCTTGTCTGGGATTGGGGCAGAAACTCGGGTTGCAGTTACACAGCCGTTTCTGGGCGACACCCTCGGCGCTCTGGAAAGACGCGGGTGCCAGCATATCGCCGCACCAATGCCGTTTGGTGAAGAAGGCACGACCCTGTGGCTGAAAGCCATCGCAGATGAGTTCGGCGTCGATGACGCGCATTTCGAGGCCGTCACGGCCGCGCCGCGGCAACGCGCGCGCCAGGCCATCGCACATCATCGTGACCGTTTGGCGGGCAAGCGCATCTATTTCTTCCCCGACAGTCAGTTGGAGGTGCCGCTTGCCCGCTTTCTAACGCGCGAATGCGGAATGACGGCCGTCGAGATCGGAACACCCTTCCTGCATCGCGGATTGGTTGGACCTGATCTTGAGCTGATTGCCGACGGTCCACTGTTGTCAGAAGGCCAGGATGTTGACCTTCAGTTAGACCGTGCCCTCAGAGCACGCGCCGACCTTACCGTGTGTGGCTTGGGCCTCGCTAATCCCCTCGAGGCGCAGGGACTAACGACCAAATGGGCCATCGAGCTGGTCTTCACGCCCGTGCATTTCTACGAACAGGCCGGTGATCTGGCCGAACTGTTCGCCCGCCCCTTAAAACGACGCGCACTTCTTTCACAGCACCCAAATGTCTTGGAGGCTGCCGAGTGAAACTCAGTGTTTGGACATATGAAGGCCCTCCGCACGTCGGCGCGATGCGCGTCGTCACCGGAATGAAAGACATCCATTTCGTGCTGCATGCGCCCCAGGGCGATACCTACGCTGACCTTTTGTTCACTATGATCGAACGCCGGGATCACCGTCCGCCTGTGACGTTCACGACATTTCAGGCACGCGACCTCGGGTCAGACACGGCGTCTCTCTTTTCCAATAGCGCGCGGGCCGCCTTCGATCGGTATCAACCGAAAGCAATGATTGTCGGTTCGTCCTGCACGGCTGAACTTATTCAGGACGACCCCGGCGGATTGGCTACGGCTCTGAATTTGCCCGTACCGACAATTCCGCTCGAGCTTCCATCTTATCAGCGCAAAGAGAACTTCGGCGCTGACGAAACCTTTTTCCAGATCACCCGGCACCTCGCTGAACCTCAGGAAAAAACCGAAGACGTCACAGCAAATATCTTGGGGCCCACTGGCCTTGGTTTTCGGCATCGCGACGACATTACAGAAGTAACATCCCTTCTGAATGACATGGGCATCGAAGTTAATGTCGTAGCACCAATGGGTGCAGGCCCCTCAGATATCGCGCAGCTGCCTGCCGCGCATTTCAATGTGCTTCTTTATCCAGAAACCGGCGAAAGCGCCGCGCGTTGGTTAGAACGGACCTATGATCAGCCGTTCACCAAGACCGTGCCAATTGGAGTTGGCGCAACGAAAGACTTCCTGGCCGAGGTTTCGTGCATCACTGGACTTCCAGTTCGTGCCGACGAAAGCCGCCTAAGGCAACCTTGGTATTCGGCCAGCGTCGACAGCACTTATCTGACCGGCAAGCGGGTTTTCGTCTTTGGCGACGCCACCCATGTCCGCTCCGCCACTCGCATTGCCCGGGAAGAAATGGGCTTCGACGTTGTTGGCATCGGCTGCTACAATCGTGAGTTTGCACGTGATATCAGACAGTTAGCTAAAGAAATCGGTGTCGAGGCACTGATCACAGACGACTATCTCGATGTCGAAGCCCGCATCGAAGACCTGCAGCCCGAGCTGATTTTGGGCACCCAGATGGAACGCCACATCGGTAAGCGTCTTGGCATTCCATGTGCCGTCATATCTGCACCCGTCCATGTTCAAGACTTCCCGGCGCGATATTCACCACAGGCCGGATGGGAAGGTGCAAACGTCATCTTCGACACATGGGTGCATCCGCTCGTGATGGGCCTGGAAGAGCACCTGCTCACCATGTTCCGCGAAGATTTCGAGTTTCACGATGCTGCCGGTGCGTCGCATCACGGCGGGAAGGCCTCCCCGCTAGTTGAAGATGCTCGCGAAGCTGAGGTCACCGGACAAACAGGTGGCGATGTCGTCGTCTGGTTGTCGGACGCCGAGCAAGAGCTCCGCAAAGTGCCGTTCTTTGTCCGCGGCAAGGCGCGGCGCAACACCGAGAAGTTCGCCACCGAGCGCGGCGTGACCGAAATAAGCGTGGAAACGCTTTACGATGCCAAGGCTCACTATGCGCGATGATTGCCTGATATCCGGCTATCGCGTGGTCATCGTCACGCTGGATGCTCATGCCGCCGGCCCGGCGGCACGTGTCGAGACACGATTGGCCAAAGATTTCCCGGGTATTTCGGTTTCTGTCCATGCAGCTGCTGAATGGGCAGAATCTCCAAGCTCATTGGACGCCGCAAAGGACGCGGTACGAAACGCCGACATCATAATAGCCAACCTCCTGTTCATCGATGAGCACATTCAAGCGATCTTGCCCGAGTTGACCGAAGCACGCGATCGCGTCGACGCGTTTGTCGGAATGGTGGCCGATGGTCAGGTCGTCCGCCTGACCAAGATGGGCGACCTCGACATGACACAACCCGCCTCTGCGGCAGTAAGGTTGTTGAAGAAACTCAGAGGCTCGGCAAAACCTTCAGGTGCGTCAGGTGAAAAGCAGATGAAACTGCTGCGCCGCCTGCCCCGTATATTGCGATTTATTCCCGGCAAGGCTCAGGACGTCCGCGCGTGGTTTTTGACCATGCAATATTGGCTGGCAGGCTCTGAAGACAACGTCGAAGCCATGATCCGGTACCTGTTGTCCAGATACGCAAGCCGGGACGATTGGCGCGACGGAACTGTCGAAGCTCCTATCGATTATCCACTGGTCGGGCTCTACCACCCTGATCTGAAGGGGCGGACGACCACGGATCCTGACGATCTCCCAAAATTGGCCAAGCCAAAGGCAACCATCGGACTTCTGATGATGCGTTCCTACGTGCTTGCGTCCGACACAGCACACTATGATGCGGTCATTCGGGCATTCGAAGCCAAAGGCATCCGCTGCATACCAGCCTTCGCTGGCGGCTTGGACGGCCGACCCGCCATAGATCGCTATTTCCAGGGCAAGATCGATGCCTTCGTCTCGCTGACTGGTTTCAGCCTTGTCGGTGGACCCGCGTACAATGATAGCGACGCCGCCGTCGAAACACTGAAACGGCTCGACGTCCCTTATATCGCGGCACATCCGCTGGAATTTCAGACGCTGGGCCAATGGGCCGCGTCATCAGGCGGCTTGGGGCCAATTGAAACGACCATGTTGATCGCGCTGCCCGAGATCGACGGCGCGACAAATCCGACGGTCTTCGCTGGCCGTCATGGTGAAGGCGGATGCGCAGGGTGCGCGCATAAATGCATGGCAACGTCGACTGTGCGCCAAATGGCGCCCTGCTTCGAGCGTATCGATGCCTTGGTCGACAAAACATCGAGACTTGCAGCGCTACGTCGAAAGAAACGCGCTGAGGCAAAAGTTGGTGTGGTGTTGTTTGGCTTCCCGCCCAACGCCGGCGCTGTCGGAACTGCGGCATATCTGAGCGTGTTTGAGAGCCTGTTCAACACGCTGAAGCGCATGGACGATGAAGGCTATTCGGTCGACGTACCAAACAGTGTCGATGACCTGAGAGATACGCTTTTAAAAGGAAATTCAGAGGCTTACGGACAAGACGCGAACGTCATCGATATCGTTGACGCCGGAACCATCGTGGCAAACACGCCACCATTGGCCGCCATTGAGGAAGCTTGGGGACCAGCGCCAGGTCGGATCCAATCAAATGGTCGCGGTGTGTTTGTCCTTGGTGCTCAGTTCGGAAATGTCTTTGTCGGAGTCCAGCCAGCCTTTGGCTACGAAGGTGACCCAATGCGGTTGCTGTTCGAAACCGGGTTTGCACCCACACATGCCTTCACACAGTTTTATCTTTGGCTGAAGAACACCTTTCAAGCTGACGTACTTTTGCACTTCGGCATGCACGGAGCCTTAGAGTTCATGCCCGGCAAGCAATCCGGACTTGGCGCGTCAGATTGGCCGGATCGTCTGATCGGGCAAATTCCGAACGTCTACCTGTACGCCGCAAACAATCCATCGGAAGCGACACTCGCCAAACGCCGCTCAAACGCGGTGACCGTGACTCACCTGACGCCACCCTTGGCCTCAGCCGGTCTCTATAAAGGCCTGCTTGAACTGAAAGACAGCCTGACGCGGTGGCGTGGGCTACCAAGCGACGCTGAAGAACGCGACGACTTGGGACAGTTGATTTCTGATCAAGCGGCCGCGGTCGATCTGGACGGCTCTGATCCCGATCAGCTTTGGCTGACTCTTTTGGAAACAGAAGATGCACTCATTCCAGATGGCTTGCATGTCGTCGGCGGCGACGCCAGCGGCGCTTACTCAGAGCATCTGCCGGAAGATTCCAAAATCGATGAGAATGCCGAGCTCGATGGCCTGATGGCCGCGCTAGGCGCGCATTTCATTGAACCTGTTCCCGGCGGTGATTTGATCCGTGCACCGGAAATCCTGCCGACGGGACGCAATATCCACGCATTCGACCCCTTCCGCATGCCGACATCTTTCGCAATGGCAGATGGACGGCGTCAGGCCGATTTACTTCTCGATACCCACGCCACCCTCCCCCGGTCGGTAGCGCTGGTGCTGTGGGGGTCCGACAATATCAAGTCTGATGGCGGCCCGATCGCGCAAGCGCTGGCGTTAATGGGGGCAAAGCCACGGTTCGACAGCTACGGACGTCTCTCAGGCGCCGAATTGATCCCACTTGAAGAATTAGGGCGGCCAAGGATTGACGTGGTCATGACGCTTTCGGGCATTTTCCGGGATCTGTTGCCACTGCAAACCAAACTTCTGGCCGAGGCAGCCTATCTGGCTGCATCCGCCGAAGAGCCCTTGGAGCAAAACTTCATCCGCGCCCATGCTTTGGCCCACGCTGAAGCGATGGGATGCGATCTGGAAACCGCCAGCCTTCGCGTCTTTTCCAATGCCGAAGGCGCATACGGGTCGAACGTTAACATGCTGGTCGATGGCTCCTCCTTTGGTGACGAGGACGAACTTGCAGACGCCTATGAAGCCCGGAAGAGCTTCGCGTATTCGCGTAATGGCACCTCGGCGCAGAACACAGACTTGCTTCAACGCACGCTCAAGGATGTTGAACTGGCCTATCAGAACCTCGAATCCGTAGAGCTCGGTGTCACGACTGTTGATCACTACTTCGACACGCTCGGAGGGATCAGCCGCGCCGTTCGCCGCGCGCGGGGCGAAGCTGCGCCGGTCTATATCGGCGACCAAACTCGCGGAATCGCGAAGGTTCGCACGTTGAAAGACCAAATTGCGCTGGAAACGCGTAGCCGCAGTCTGAATCCGAAGTTTTTCGAAGGCTTGTTGAAGCACGGCCACGAAGGTGTCCGCCAGATCGAGGCGCATGTCACCAATACGCTCGGCTGGTCGGCGACCACGGGTGACGTTGAGCCCTGGGTCTACCAGCGCATCAGCGAAACCTTCGTTCTGGATGACGAGATGCGCAAGCGGTTGGCCGAGTTGAACCCGAAAGCAAGCGTGCGCATGGCCAATCGCCTGCTGGAAGCAAGCGACAGAAATTACTGGGAGCCCGACGACGACACGCTCGCCGCGCTGCAAGACGCAGCCGACGACCTTGAAGATCGCATGGAGGGCATTGCGGCCGAATAAACCGCGTGTGGAGAGAATATGAGCCCAAGAGACGATATTGATATCCCCCGACTGAAGGCCGCCAGCGGTGTTCGCAAAGGCGAAGACGGCGAAGGCTCGGTCCAAGTTCACATGGACCCATCGATGAAAATCGAGGGTGCCAAGGTTTTCTCCGTTTACGGGAAAGGCGGGATCGGAAAATCCACGACCTCGTCGAACCTTTCGGCCGCATTTGCATCGCTGGGTAAGCGCGTTCTGCAAATTGGCTGCGACCCAAAGCACGACAGCACCTTCACTCTGACTGGCTCGCTGGTACCGACTGTCATCGACATACTGAAAGACGTGGACTTCCACGCTGAAGAGCTTCGGCCCGAGGATTTCATGTTTGAAGGCTGGGGTGGTGTTCAGTGCGTTGAAGCGGGCGGCCCTCCCGCCGGTACCGGCTGTGGCGGTTACGTGGTTGGACAGACCGTCAAGCTTTTGAAACAGCATCACATGCTAGAGGATACCGACATCGTGATCTTCGACGTCCTTGGTGACGTGGTTTGTGGGGGCTTCGCCGCACCACTGCAGCATGCGGACCGGGCGGTTGTCGTGACCGCCAACGATTTTGACAGCATCTACGCCATGAACCGCATCATTGCGGCCGTCGAAGCCAAGTCGAAGAACTATGGCGTCCGATTGGCTGGATGTGTCGCGAACCGCTCGAAAGACACAGACGAGGTCGACAAGTACTGCGACGCGGTCGGGTTCCAGCGCATCGCGCATATGCCGGATTACGACGCGATCCGGCGATCACGGCTAAAAAAGAAGACTCTTTTCGAGATGCCGGATGAAGACGACATCATCGCGGCGCGCGCCGAATACGTCGCCCTTGCAGAAAAGCTGTGGACGTCGGTCGGAGAGCCGCCTCTGGAACCGTCTCCCCTGCCCGATCGCGAAATCTTCGAACTTCTGGGGTTTGACTGATGACCTATGAAGCAACCCGCCAGAGCCTGGAGACCTATTTCGACCGAACGGCGTCGAAAACGTGGGAACGTCTGACGTCGGACGCGCCAGTCAGTCGCATTCGCCAAACGGTACGGGCGGGCCGCGATCAAATGCGCAGGACGTTACTCAATATCCTGCCGCACGACTTAAACGGCTCTCGAGTGCTCGATGCAGGATGTGGCCCCGGCCAAATGGCGGTCGAACTGGCAAATCGGGGAGCAGACGTTGTCGCCGTCGATATTTCGCCGTCTCTCATCGAAGTCGCCAAAAAACGCACGCCCGAAGACCTGGCCTCCCGAATTTCGTATCATGCGGGCGACATGCTCAACGCGGACTTCGGCTCTTTCGACGCCGTAATCGCGATGGACAGTTTGATCCACTACGAAGCCCGCGACATCGCGAGTGCAATCGACGGATTGATGTCACGAACGCGCGGCCCGATCGCGTTTACAATCGCTCCGAAGACGCCACTGCTGACTGCGATGTGGTACGCCGGAAAGGCGTTCCCTCGCTCCGATCGATCTCCGGCGATCCGTCCGCACAAAGTGGCCAGCGTATCTAAGTATCTGAAATCTAATGCTTTATTGAAATCAGTCGGACGTGTCGCCAGCGGGTTTTACATCAGCGAAGCTGTGGAGGCGCGCGGGTGATCATCCCTCGTCATATCGTCAAAGGGCTGGGCGTTCGCTTCCTGCCATTTGCCGATGCGGCAAGTGACAGCCTGCCACTTGGCCAGCTTTTGAGACTGTCGCTGTTCCAGATCTCGGTCGGAATGGCGACCGTCATGCTGTTGGGCACACTGAACCGCGTGATGATCGTTGAATTGTCGGTCCCGGCCATGATCGTGGCCGTCATGATCGCACTTCCGGTGCTTGTCGCTCCGTTTCGCGCGCTCCTTGGGTTCCGATCTGACACCTATCGAAGCGCTATTGGGTGGAAACGCATCCCGTACCTTTGGTTCGGCACGCTTTGGCAGTTTGGCGGCCTTGCGATCATGCCATTTGCGCTGATCATTCTTGGAGGCAGCCAAACCCTTGGTCCGTCATGGGCCGGTGAAATCGGCGCTGGCTTGGCATTTCTTCTGACCGGTCTGGGCCTGCACATGACCCAAACCGCAGGGCTGGCACTAGCTGCTGACCGGGCCACCGATGAAACCCGGCATCGGGTGGTGGCACTGCTCTATGTCATGTTCCTTGTCGGCATGGGCCTTTCAGCCATCATTGTCGGGTGGCTTTTGCGCGATTTCTCGCACCTTCGCCTCATCCAGGTTGTCCAAGGCACAGCGGTCGTAACACTGCTTTTGAACATCGTCGCTCTGTGGAAACAGGAGCACGTCCGACCGATGAGCCGCGACGAACGCGCCGCACCTCGCCCCAGCTTTGCAGGCGCATGGACCGATTACACCGCCGGCGGTGACGCTGGCAGGCTTCTGGCGGTCGTGTTCCTCGGGACGATGGCGTTCAACATGCAAGATGTCCTGCTTGAACCCTATGGCGGCGAGATCCTTGGGCTTTCGGTATCAGCCACAACTCTGTTGACCGCGCTTTGGGCGGCCGGTGCGCTTGCAGGCTTCGCGCTTGCGGCTCGGTGGCTCTCACAAGGGTTCAGCCCATACCGGATGTGCGTCCGAGGCATTCTTATCGGCTTGGCAGCCTTTTCCGCCGTCATATTCGCAGATCCAATGAATTCTGCTGTCCTGTTCTACGTCGGCGCGACCCTGATTGGTTTGGGTGGTGGCCTTTTCGCCGTGGCCACGCTCACCGCTGCGATGACGCTTCCCATGGGCAAGAAAGCCGGAAAAGGGCTTGCATTGGGCGCTTGGGGCGCTGCGCAGGCGACCGCGGCCGGAATTGCCATCGCATTAGGCGGCACCATTCGGGATGCCGTCGGGACTTTGGCGCAATCGGGCGCGTTGGGCGAAACCCTGAATTCGCCCGGCACTGGCTATTCAGTTGTTTATCACATCGAGCTCGCACTTCTCTTCGGAACGCTTGTCGTTCTGGGCCCGCTGGTGCGGCTCGCTTTCACTCACACCTCTAATCCACAGGATTCGGCCAAAATCGGGCTGGCCGAATTCCCCACTTAACCAAAGGAAGGACACAAAACATGGTCGGTGTCACATTCTTCGGAGACTTTGATCTCGCAAGTGCTGCAATCTGGGGCTTTTGGCTCTTCTTTGCAGGGCTGATCTACTATCTCCAAACCGAAAACATGCGGGAAGGTTACCCACTGGAAATGGAAGACGGCTCGAAGTCTCCAAACCAAGGACCATTCCCGCTTCCAAAGCAAAAAACCTTCGACACACCGCATGGTGGCGAGGTGACGGTGCCGTCCGCCGAAAACGAAGCGGCGCACCGCCGTGATGGTCTCGCGCTTGAAAAAGCAGCCGCCTCGGAAGGCTTCCCGCAGGTGCCGACCGGAGACCCGATGGCCGATGGTGTCGGACCCGCGTCATGGGTTCCACGCGCGGACGTTCCCGAGATGAACGCGCACGGAAATCCGAAAATCCGCCCGATGTCCGCATTGGAAGACTTCTCGGTTAGCGCTGGTCGTGACCCGCGCGGCATGCCCGTTCTGTCGAAAGACGATCAGGTGGTCGCCCATGTCAGCGATCTTTGGATCGACGAAGCCGAACAGGAAATCCGCTATCTCGAACTTGATCTCGAGGCCGAACACGGTTCGGGCAAGCGGCTCGTTCCAATGACTCTCAGCAAGGTTCAGCCGCGCTGGGTCATGGTCGCTTCGCTGCATTCAAGCCGGTTCAACGGCGTGCCTCAGGTTCGCACCGCCGGCCAGATCACCAAGCTCGAAGAAGAGAAGATCTCGGCCTGGTACGCGGGCGGCACACTCTACTCGTAAAACAAAAAAGCGTGGCCCCAAACAATGGGGCCACCAACCAAAAATGGGGAACAGAAAGGCGCTGCCAATGCCACATGATGACGACGTGACCGTGGAGCCGGTGAATGGTCTGCCAGAAGGCCTGCCATCGGGCGAAGAAATCTTGTGGCAAGGCAGGCCGCTGATCTTACCGCTTGCCCGCGAAGCTTTGGCCCTGAACTGGATCATTGCCTACTTTGCGATATTGGTGATCTGGCGGATCGGCGTTTCTTCGATTGAGATGAGCTTGGGTTCCGCGATCCTGACTGGGTTGCCGTTCGTGGTGCTTGGCGCGATCGTCGCCATGATCTTGATTGCGATCGCTTGGGCACAATCCAGGGCAACCGTTTACACCATAACGACCGAGCGGATTGCCATGCGCGTTGGTGCGGCGTTGACGCTGACGCTCAATCTTCCTTTTCCAAAGATTGGCGCAGCAGATCTCGATCTCCGTAAATCCGGAACGGGCACAATTGCGCTCAGAACCCTGGGGCAAGCACGCCTGAGTTACTTGGTGCTGTGGCCGCATGTCCGGCCCTGGCATCTGAAGCAACCGCAGCCGGCACTGCGCTGCATCCCCGACGCTGCAAAAGTTGCAGCTATCTTGGCCGAAGCAGCTGAAACCCGTGTGTCTCGGCCTGAAATCACACGCGCGGCGTCCATCGGCGACGCCGTAGCAGCGGAATAGGAGGCGCAGATGGCACATAGAACCGATACCGGATTGTACTTTGACGCCGAAGCCCGCGCGATGGAGCGGCGCGATAAGGAGTTGATCCCGCGTCGCTTGGTTATCGCGATGTTCAGCCTGGCGCTGGCATCCGTCTTGCTTGCGTCATTCGCAGTTCTCACTGACCGGCCTCGTGTCGGAACACCAGCTGACGCCCCAATCGTCAGCGAGCGCGCCGTTGTCATCGAAGGCGATGGTCGATCAATCGTTGTCACCGACGCTGCCACAGACGAAGTGGTTTTGTCGCTGTCCAACGGTGGTTTCATCTCAGTTGTAAACGACGGGCTGGAACGGGCGCGCCTTGTTGCGCGCACTGCTGGAAATCCACCGGTCCAACTGACGCTTTTCGAAACAGGGCGGCTGTCTCTCGCCGATCCGGCTTCGGGTTGGAGCACCGAATTGTCGTCGTTTGGCGACGCAAATACCCGCGTGTGGCTCAACGTTCTAAATAAAAAATAGGGAACCAAATCATGGGAATTTTCAAAAGAGAAACAGAACGCGTGCCCTGCACAGTCGAAGTCAGTCATCGATTTGAAGAACTCAGCGCGCATGTGCGCTTCGATAACGGGGCCGTTGTTCATCCAGGTGACAGCGTAATTGTCCACGGAGAGCCCGTATTAGCCCCGTACGGCGAGGTTGTGTCCGAACCGCGCGAGGCCACCATAACCCGTGCAAACGCCCTCCAGCGCGCCTGGACGCGCCTGACGGGCGATCTGGAGTTCATCGAGCTCTGCGAATTCTCCTTTTCCGAGGAGGTTCGGCTATGAACATGCAAACTCAGCACTCCGCTGACGCGACAACGGTCGAAGAAGGCTTGGCCCGCGTCGAAGCGCAAGCTTCCGAATTCACATCGGACGATGCAACAGCGTTGGCAATGGAGAACACGCTCCTAACGCCGCGGTTTTACACCACTGACTTCGACGCTCTGGATTCGCTTGATGTGACCCCGGTTCGCGAAGACTGGGATAGTCTCATTGAGCGGATGGTCAGCGATCCCAACAAAGGCCACTTCAAAAAGAACGAGGACTGGGACCACATTGATTGGGACGGTATGGACCCGGAGTTGAAGAAAGAATTCATCGACTTTCTGGTTTCAAGCTGCACGGCCGAGTTTTCGGGCTGTGTACTCTACAAGGAGATGAAACGCCGCGGGAACAACCCGGACGTCACCCAGCTGTTCCAACTGATGGCCCGAGACGAAGCGCGTCATGCCGGTTTCATCAACGATGCGCTGCGCGAG
This sequence comes from Boseongicola sp., assembly GCA_028818055.1. Lineage (GTDB taxonomy): Bacteria > Pseudomonadota > Alphaproteobacteria > Rhodobacterales > Rhodobacteraceae > JAPPOI01. The sequence continues at coordinate 12,371 of JAPPOI010000405.1, read as the reverse complement.
GCTGGCATCGCGGTGAACCTCGGCTTCCTGACGAAGGAAAAGAAATATACCTACTTCCGGCCAAAGTTCATCTATTACGCGACTTACCTGTCCGAGAAGATCGGTTACGCCCGCTACATCACAATCTATCGCCATCTTGAAGCGAACCCTGACCAAAGGTTCCACCCGATCTTCAAGTGGTTCAAAGAGTGGTGCAATGATGAGTTCAGCCATGGCGAGGCCTTCGCGCTTCTGATGCGCACCGATCCAAAGCTGACGCAAAGCTTCGTCAACAAGCTTTGGATCAAATTCTTCCTGACAGCAGTCTACGGAACGATGTGGGTGCGTGACCATGCACGACCCGCGTTCCACGACGCCTTGGGTGTCGATATCGATTGGTATGACCAAGAGGTTTTCCGGAAGACCAGCATTATCGCCCGACAGGTTTTCCCGCTTGAGTTGGACATCGATCACCCCCGCTGGCTTCCAACGCTCAGACGGCTCGAGGCGGCCTTTAACGATCTTGATACAGCGAAGGCAAAAGGCAGCTTCGTGGGGCGTATCACGTCATCGCTTCGCGCCGGTCTCGCGTTTGCCAGTTTGTACACGATCCCATCGAAGAAAAATGAGGTGCCAAAGAGTGTGCGGCTTGAACCGGCATACTGACGCGTTGTGCGGCGCTAATTCGACTGCTGCCAAAACGGTGCCCAGCACCGGGAAGGCCAAGTCGTGCTAGCGCAGGCATGGTTTGCCGCGCTGACCGCGCTGTTTCTCTGGTGGTTCTCCACCGGGGCCATTCTGTTCGTTGTCCGGAACGCCGATTCCGACGGACCGGATGGACACGTCTGGGCATCGTTGCTTTCGATGCCTGTTCTGTTCGCAGGCGTTGTCGGCCTGATGATGTCGCTTCCCAACACCGAACCAAGCGGTGCTTATGTCGGGTTCCTTGCCGGGTTGGCCATCTGGGGATGGATAGAACAGGCGTTTCTATCCGGGCTTATCACTGGCCCGAACAAAGACCCCTGCCCTACCGACGCATCGCCTTGGCTCCGCTTTCGGCGCGCCTGGGCATCGATCGCCTACCACGATCTGCTGCTGCTGGCGGCGTTCTTGCTGATCTGGGGGTTTTCGATAGACGCAGCAAACAAAGTTGCGCTTTGGACGTTTGGCGTTCTTTTCTTTGCGCGCGTGTCCGCACAGCTCAACCTGTATCTCGGCGTTCCACACATCAATACCGAGTTCATACCAAGGCCGCTCAGCCACCTTCCGTCCTATTTCAGCACGCGGAAAATGAACTGGCTTTTCCCGATCTCGATCTCGGCCCTGACATTTGCAACCGCCTGCTGGCTGGAACGGCTTTATGCCACCGGCCACGTGGGTTTCGCTCTCTTGGCGACCATCACTGCGCTCGCCGCTCTCGAACATTGGTTGATGGTTCTTCCATTGCCCGATGCCAAACTCTGGCGCTGGATGCTTCCCGCGCCCAAAGACAAACAAGTGAGGATGACGGATGGACTTTGACGCTTTGTTCACCCAACAGCTCGACGCCTTAAAGGAAGAGGGCAACTACCGAATATTCGCCGAAATGGAGCGCAAATGCGGGTCCTTTCCAAAAGCCGACAACTACGGTCCGGACGGCAAACGCGAGGTCACTGTTTGGTGCTCGAACGACTATCTTGGAATGGGCCACCACCCCAAGGTCGTTAACGCGATGATGGAAACCACGCTGGCTTGTGGCACAGGGGCTGGCGGCACCCGAAATATCTCGGGCACGGCACATCAACACATTTTGTTGGAACGTGAACTTGCCGACCTTCACGGCAAGGACGCGGCGCTTGTTTTCTCGTCCGGTTATGTGTCGAACTGGACGACCCTGTCGGTGCTCGGCGCCCGTCTTCCGGGCGCTGTCATCCTTTCGGATGCATTGAACCATGCCTCGATGATCGAAGGCATTCGCCACAGCCGCGCAGACAAGGTCATCTGGAAGCACAACGATCCCGAAGACCTGAACCGCAAACTCGCGGCCGTCCCAGCAGATCGACCAAAAATCGTCGCCTTCGAAAGCGTCTATTCCATGGACGGCGACATTGCACCGATTGCCGAGATTTGTGACGTCGCCGAGTTTCATGGCGCGATGACATACATCGACGAAGTCCATGCTGTTGGCATGTACGGACCAAGGGGCGGAGGCGTTGCCGAAGAACAGGGCCTGATGGACAGAATAACCTTGATAGAAGGCACTTTGGGCAAGGCATTTGGGACCTTTGGCGGCTATATCACCGGCTCGGCTCCATTGATCGACTTCGTGCGCTCGTTCGCCAGCGGGTTCATATTTACAACCGCCCTACCCCCCGCTGTTGCGGCGGCTGCTACGGCGTCCATCAAGCATTTGAAAGTGTCACAGCTGGAACGTGCCCGCCAACGCCGCCAAGTCGGCTTGTTGCGGCGCATGCTGGAAGAACGCGGCATCCCGCATATGCCAAACCCAAGCCACATCATTCCTGTGATGATCGGCGATCCTGTAAAGTGTCGGATGATCTCGGACATGCTGATGGACGATTGGGGCATCTACGTTCAGCCCATCAATTATCCAACGGTTCCGAAGGGTACAGAACGCCTGCGTATCACGCCCGGTCCGCTCCACTCCGACGATGATATTGCATATCTTGTCGAAGCGTTGAATTCACTCTGGCAGCGGTGCGCAATCGCACGGGCAGTTGCCTGATCGGATTTGCCACCTAAATCGACATCAGAGCGTGCTGGATCCCTATCCGGCGTGAGTAAACAGAAGGAAGACAAGAATGAAATTCACCCGTCGTGAAGGTCTGAAACTATTGGGTGCAACGGCGCTCGTGACCGCCCCTATCAAAGCGTTTGCCGAAAGCCATGGCGGAAACGTCGTGAAGATGCTGAACAAAGCCACCGAAGGAAAAGAGCGTCAGGTCTTTGAACCTGCCGTTATCCAGATCAACGTCGGTGACGCGGTTCTTTTCGAAGCTACGGACAGAGGCCACAACTCGGCGTCAAACGCTGACATGCTTCCTGAAGGTGCGGCTGAGTGGAAAGGCAAGATTGGCAAGGACATCGAAGTCACATTCGATACACCCGGCGTTTATGGCTACCACTGCACGCCTCACCAATCTGCAGGTATGGTTGGCCTCGTTCTTGTCGGTGACGTCACCCAAGCAGACCTGGACGCCGCCGGCGAAGTCCGTCAGCGCGGCAAATCGAAGAAGCGCTACGAGGAATACCTCGCAATGGCTTCCGAGATGATTTCATCCAGCTAAGTTACACCAACCGAATTGAAAACGGCGCCTGTGCTAAGGTGCCGTTTTTCGTTTCATCTAATGAACGGGTGGAGACGTTGTGCCCCCCTGCCCTTTTCGGATCGAAGTATATTTAGGTCAGCGATACTGACCTTATCTGTGGGTAAGGCTACCCCAGCCCATCGACCAAATCGGCTATGGCTCTTTCAAGGCGTGCTCGGTCAATCGACGAAAAGTCGCGATCCACTTTGATCTCAAGACGTCCCGCAGCCGCCGTACACTTCACCTGCCCGGCCGAGCTTTTGATGTGAAACGTCGTCTTGGTTTTCGGAGCAGCCGCTCTGTTCGTGCGACCAGCAGCGGCGCCCATCTCAGACGAACCCGCACCGTCCACAAAGCTCTTCAAGATAGCCATTTCTTTTTCAGCGCCCCGCTTCGGATGCGCCTTCAGGTCAGCCCGAATGCCCTTGGCGAGATCTGGGTCCTCTTTGATCGCTCTTGAAAGCGCGACACCCAGTGCGCGCGGTATTGCCGTTGGATAGTCCAAAGTGCCTTCAAGAGCGTCCAACAGCGAAGCAAACGCCCGAATGTAGCTGCGCTTGGAATATGGCGCCGATTGAAACAGCGCCCCGATGGCACCGCCAAGATCGACGGCGGCAGTCTCCGGATCGGCGACATAGGCCTGGGCCGCACGCGCCATCTCGGCAAATGACAGGTCTTTGCGAATGACATTCTCGTCAACCATCCGGCGGTAGAAACCGGCGATATCCACATCACCGGCAACGATCAACGCCGGGATTTGGTGCCAGGCTTTTTCATCGCTATTTTCGTCTCTAAGGGCCCTATAGGCATGCAATCTGCGATAACCTTGGATCAGCTCGTATCCCTGCCCCAATGGCCTTGGGGTCACCCGAATTGGGTTGGACAAGCCAACATCGCGAATCGATGTGATCAGCTCTTCCAGCTCCGGGTCGTCGCCTGGCATCCGATCACGTACCAGTAGATCTGTATGCACCTCGTCAAGCGGCACAAGCTGAACGACGTGCCCTGCATCCTTGAGCGCCACAAATTCGTGAGCCAAGGCATCATTTTCCGCCCGGATAGCTTCCGCCGCCGAACGACGCTCTTTCAGTGCCTCTGCGTTCTCGGAGATCGCGCTGGCCATTGGCCCGCGACGCTTTGCCGGTTCAGTTTCGGTCTCAGGCGCGACCACATCGTCCGGCATATCGATATCGAACATGCGCTTCTTGCGGCTCATGCATCCTCTCCTTCCAGTTCAATCTGCTCTTTGTGCGACACCGGTGCGGACAACCCCTCCCAGTGAGGCAACAGAATTTCCTTGAACTCATCATAGGCACCGTCGAATGACCGCCTGGCGCGCCTCCACGTTTCGCGCGTCATATCGCGGTAATCCATTTCGTAGATCGAGTTCAGGAACCGCCCCGACTGTTCGACCGCACGGGTCATTTCAATTGGATGTCGCGCCAGCTTATCGCCGAAAACCTTGCCAAAAGCTTCGAACATCGCACGGTGCAATTCGTTGCCCGGTTCGTAACGCGTCAACAGGAAGCGGACGTCGCAGAAGGCTTTTGGCAACGGAACCTTATCCGCGGATAAGGCCCCCTCAAAACCATAAGCAAGGTCCTCTAAAGCCTCAGAGAGCTGTCCTATGAAACTCGTTGTACTGTCGTACTCCCAATATCCAGGACCCGAAGGGATATAGAGCATATCCGCCGCAAAAACGGCGTTCATTGATTGGTAGCCAATGGCGGGCGGGCAATCGAAAAAGATCAAATCCCACTGATCATCCGGCAGCTGGTCAAGGAATCGATTCACTGCCGCAAAGAACGACCATTCAGGGTTCAGATGCCTGTACTGTGCGCTTGCAAATTCAACAAAAGCGGCGTTCGCACAGGAGGGGATCAAATCGATTGTCGGCCAGTTCGTCGGCTGTATGAAATCGCCTATGCGAAGATCCTGAAGGCCCAAGTCCGTGATGCTCGACGGGATCGAGCGCTGGGGCAGGGCGGTACCTGACGCTGCACCAGCCGGCGCGCTGTTCTGTGCCTCTGTTTCGCGGATCAAATCACGCGCCATTATGCCCCACACCGTGTGTTCTTCACTGACATCCGTTAAGCCCATGGAGTGCGATAGGGTGGCCTGCGGATCAAAATCCACACACAGCACGCGATATCCATCCAAAGCTGCCGCGTGCGCCAGGTGAAGAGCAACTGTCGACTTGCCGGCACCGCCCTTGAAGTTGGCAATTGCCGTCCTGAAAGCCCGTCCAGCAGGACGACTGGGAAGAAGTGTTTTCCCGCGCGGCCGAAGCTTGCGCCGCAATATGTTTACCTCTTCCAGGGTGAACCAGCGCTGTCGCCCATCAGGCTCAACCTTACCCGCGGGTAAGGTCGGGTCAGCAGCCATTTTGCCACGGAAAGTCGACTGGTTTATCCCAAGGATAAGCTCGGCAACCTCCCAGGATGAAAACCGCCGCAGCGTCTTTTCGCTTTCGGGAGAGAAGGTCTGCTGCCGGATCCAGCTCTGCATCTTCAGCGATTTCGCCTGCAGATCTCTAAGGTCGGTATGAGTTAGCATTTCTGCCTCGGACGTAAATTTCTGCTCTTTTTTGATTTACGCTTGATTTGCAGAATTTGTCGAGATCTATATTGTAAGCGTTGTGCAGAGTTTTACCCCAACGTACCCTACAAGAGTAGGGCAGTTTGATGGTGAACTGCACCGAATCGGACGAAGAGCGGATTGATCGAATAAGACACTTATATGGGTGACATGAATTTGGGCAAAACCACATATAGGGTGACATCTATCCGAAATAGGGTGACGCCTTGAATGTCCCCCAATACCAATAATACCCATTCTATTGTTTTTGAAATTAGGTCACTGTGCCGTCAGCGCACCGAATCCTTGACAACCTGAGATTTTCCAACGCAAATTCCGAGAAGATCGGGAAAAGCGTTTGGTTTTGACTAAGCCGACGCAGAATAGTCTCGAGGCAATGCTGGCAAAAGACCAGCAAGAGGAGCAGGTATGGACACCAACCAGCGTGTTGCGACGTGGGATCGGTCTCGTGTCACCGGACCAGGTGCATCTGCACTCAAGTACGACATTCTTACAGCTCTGCTTTCAATGGCCAGCCGCGAGCAAGGAGCGCGCGCACGCCTTGCGCTTCGACTGTCTTTGCTCATTACAGCCCGCTTCAATTGGCGCAGCGCCACATTCGCTGTTGGCCAGCGTGAGATGGCGCGCATGTGGAATGTGACTGAACGGACCGCAAAGAGAGAGATCGCAGCGATGCGAGCGATTGGATGGGTTTCTGTCAGCTCTCCAGCCGCACGGGGCAGGGTGGCCCAGTACCGGCTCGAGCTTGGTCGGCTCATGGGAGATACCGAAACGCATTGGTCCGCCATCGGCCCGGACTACAATGCGCGGATGTCCGGGCATTCCGAGCCAGTTCAGGAGAGTACAACAAACGTCGTTCCGTTATCCGTGCCTCCTACTACCGCGCCACCAGATGACGGAAGCACGTGGTCAAAGGCGGCAACTGATTTGCATCGAAACGACCCGGCGACTTTCAATGCCTGGCTTTCAAACCTGGTTCCAATCGAGGGCAGGGATCATCAAATAGTTTTGGCGGCGCCATCCAAATTCATCGCCGATTATGTGGACACGCACTTCAAAGCACGTTTGTTGGCCGCGGTTTCACACCACGACAGATCAATACGCGAATTGCGAATTGTGGCCCCCTAGGGCGACACAGCGCCCCTCAGAGGCGCTGTAAGCCGTTTTTACGGCATTTGCTTAAATGACCTCGGGAATACCCTGAGCGCCTTCCAGGCGCTCCTGAGCGACCTCAGAAACGATCTGGGATAGCTTGTTAAGGATATTGCTCGATTGAGAGCGTGACGTCCAATAGAGCGGAATTTGAACGCGTTTATTGGGTACAAGCTCAAATAGGCGTCCAGCTTCGATATGAGGCGCAACAGCCTCGTATGGCATCATTGCCCAGCCAATGTGCTCCAGACAGGACACAAGGTGGGCCTCGTAGGATGGCACAAAATGCGAAGACAGCTTTTTAGCATCGCCAAATGCTTCGATCAGCCAAGAGCGGGGCAGGGTGTCCTTGCGGTCAAAGCGAATGGACGGCGACATTGCCAATGTTTCAAGGTTGATCCCGTCTTTCAGGTATCTGTCACGGTATTCGGGCGATGCGATCGCCAGATACTCCATTGATCCAAGTGGATAGGTCTGGCAGCCGGGAATTGACTTGTCAGTCGATGTCACAATGGCAAGAGCGTCGCCGGAACGCAGGCGTTCTTCGGTAAACTCCTGATCATCTGGAATGACTTCGAGGCGAAGATTGACCTCATCAGCGGCGCGGCTGATGACACTGGGAAACCAGGTTGCAAGGCTGTCGCTGTTCACTGCAATACGCAGACTGACAGTGGCCGCACCGGCAGCTTCGCCACGTGAAGTGAGAAGCTCGCTCAGCTCGTGTTGAAGAAGCGTGACTTGCTCGACGTGCTGCACAAGCAGCAAACCGTCTTCGGTCGCGACACAAGGCCTGCCCCGAAGAATGAGAATAGAACCCACTTTTTCCTCGAGCTGTTTGATTCGCTGAGACACGGCAGATTGGGTGACTTCAAGCCGTTTTGCCGCAGCTTCGAAACTTCCTGTCCGCACCACAGCGGACAAAACGACGAGTGAATCGTAGTCAAAATCCATGGTGAATCATCCCGATGTAATTAGAGTGCCTAATTTTCACGCAATTTGAGCACCGTTTGGAATCAGGACTATTCACTTTTCGTTCCAAATACCCGCAGGAATTTCCATTAGCGTTAGTAATGTTTCAGACCGTGACATAAGGGCTACTGTTGAAAATGTGGCGGAAATATGGCAAGAATGAGATGTAACGCAGACATGGGTGGGATATGTCAGCCAAATCGCTTCGACAGAAGTACATGCGCGAGTTTTCGGGCATGGAAAAATACACACGAATGTCCAGCTGGATCATCCTAGCAGGATATTTTCTTCAATACGCCGCTGCCGTCGCTGTTGGCACATATTTGCTTGGATTAGACAATCTTTGGGTCATGATCCCCGGTTTGTTTATGGTTCTGCTGTTCTTGGGAACGCGGATGCGGGCGCTGAACAACATTGTCCACGAATGCTCGCATTCGACTTTCAGCGTGGTCAGGGAGGACAACGCTCGGATCGGAAGCATCTGTTCGGCTGTTTTGTTCGGATCATTCAAAGACTACCGCGACGAGCATCTGACGCATCACGCGCACGTCGGTGACTACGAACAGGACTTGGACTTGCAAGGTATCGAGGACTTGCGGCTGCACGATCCGCTCACGCCAAGGGTTATTTTGCGCCACATCGTGACGCCTCTCATCGGACGGCACCTGCCGTACTATTTGAGCATCAATCTGTCCGACCGGGATGGTGCAGTTTACCAAGCGCTCAAGTTCGCTGTGATCATTGGCACGGGCATGGCGATGTTTTTTGCTCCGCTTTCTGCGCTTTTGTTCATTCTGGTGCCGTTCTTCATCGTCTATTCGACGCTGAACTACTGGGCCGATTGCATGGATCATGCTGGTCTGGTGCCAACGGATGATGATCTTTACGCGTCCCGCAACATTCTGGCGCCCAAGCTGCTCCGCTGGATCTTCTTTCCGCGCAACGATTGTTACCACTTGGTGCATCACCTGTTTCCGCAGGTTCCAGCACGGCATTTGCCGGTAACGCATGACGCTTTGATGTCGGATGACATGTACAGCGCACAGTCGAATGCCGTCAGAGCGATTGATCAGAAAAAGGGAATTGTTCCCGCGGAATAGGGATCAGCCAATCGCTAACCGTAGCGCAATTCCCCACATGATGAATGCAACCATGCAATCCAATATTCGCCATGCTTCGGGCTTGGCGAATAGTCCTGTGAGCATCTTGGCGCCGTAGCCAAGCGAAAAGAAGAAAAAGAAACTTGCGAGAACCGCACCGACGCCGAATGAGAACGGGTTCGCATAATTCGTTGAAATTGTGCCAAGCAGAACAACTGTATCCAGGTAAACGTGAGGGTTTAGCCAGGTCAGCGCCAAGCATGTGCCTATCGCCGCAAGCATTGATTGCGAGTTATTCTGCTCGAAGCGCATCTCTTCTCCTGGGAAGAGAGCCCGAAAAAATCGCATGAATCCATAAACCACCAAGAACGCCACACCGGCCAGGGTCAAAAAGCCTTCCAGCCAACTGGCACGTTCGGCGATCCATCCAAAACCGCCGACGCCAATAGAAACCAGAATTGCATCCGAAATTGCACAGGTCAGGACAACCGCCAGCACGTGCTGACGCATGATGCCTTGCTGCAGAACGAAAACATTCTGGGCACCGATCGCAACGATCAAGCTGAGCGCCAGCGCGAATCCTGCTAAGGCGTCATGCATGTTTGAAGCCTCGTGCCAGCATTTGTTCTTTAGAAAAATGAATTATGGACTGCGCAAAGGCAGAATTCAGATCAATTAATGAAGACCAATGCTCGATGTTTGGGCCCGATGAACCGGTAGTTATGAACTCGTCCAAAACCAAATGACCATTTCTCAAAGTGGTAGTTTGGCGGACGGTTGTACAACTTGGCTATTCTGTCAACCTTCAGTCGTCCGATTGGACCAAATAATGAATACTTATGTCGCTGCGAACGCCCCAAGTAGTTGTATCGTCAGCGCGGAAACACTGTTTCCAACGAGGCGACTTTCGTGCTCAAATTTCGTGATGATCTGAAAAAAACTAATAATAACAATGATCTACATAACATCTATTTAGTATAGTTTTTTTTAATTTCGAGAGTAACACATTACACTTTCGTAACCATTTACTCTTGCTAATGGGCAATAAGTAATGCTAATTATAACCCTGCGAGGCGATAGCACCGGGTGTTCCAGTCGCCGAGCGCGTAAACGGTTTGGTTGGGTAGCGTAGCGAGTGTCGGGTAGGCTGTTGGGTGGACGACGAATTATCGTCAGGCACAGCAGCCCCCAGTTTCCCAAGTGGCAAAGCAAAGTGGCGCCGCTTTGAAAGCGACGCCACAGTGAGTGAGAGTAAGTGAGTTTCCGGTACTAAGTCGAGTGGAAGTCGACTTCGTGTTTTTCTAAGTTTCAGCCTGTCCGAGCTCTAAACCTTCGCCATTCTTGGTTAAGAACCGTGGCGGAAATATGTCATGCCAATGGAATGTTTGTGCCGGGTCACTGGTCGTCATGTTGGATCAGATCGCCTTGAATTCGTGCGCCTGTCCAGAACCAGATGGCTCCGCCCCGTTTGAGGCATCAGTGCGTTGTTGATTTCGGACGCAACAAGCTCGGCACTTTCTTCGTGAACCAAGTGACCTCCTGACACGCGATGAACTATTGCGGCAGGCATCTTCTTTGACATGAGTTCAGCATGTTCAGGGGCAACTGTCCGGTCGTTTTCGGCAAGCAACATCCAGACCATCCCCGAAAGCTCTGGAAATGTCGTGTGAAGCTGACTGATGTCCCATTGCGCCATCATGCGCAGGGTGCCTTGAATGTGATGTGGATCAGAAGCTAGCCGCATATAGAGCCCAACCATTTCGGCGCTTGTTTGGCTGCCGGTGGAACCGAGCAATGAACGGATCCGTTGGTCCGTTCCAATCGTCCTGGACAAAACATTTGCAGCAAAGGGGGCGGCAGCTAGCGCCTGGGCAAGTTTGGGAAAGAGCCATCCCGCCGCGCCATCGAACGGCGTGAGCGCGGGATTTATCAAAACATGCGAGCCGGGTTTCAGGATCGGGTCGAGCGCCAGTGAAATCGCACCTCCTGCAGAATGGCTGATTATCGCAACTGGTGTTTCAAATTCAGCATTCACAAGTTCAGCGATATCTTCCGCCATTGAAGCAAGGCCCGCGCGATTTGGCGACGCAGATCTTGTGCCACCATGTCCGGGCAGGTCAGGGGCGAGGATTCGCCAGTCATTTGCAAGAAGCGGTATCAGATTGAGAAAACTGTCTGCCGAAGCTCCTGCACCATGCAGCAAGAGAAGTGGTGGCCCGGACCCTGCGGTCAGGGCCCGCCAGCGAAGACCACGGGTCTCTAAGCGTTGAACTTCAGGGAGCGACATTGGTGGTTAGTGCCTCACCAAGGCGCGGTAATGCAACAATCTCTGCATCGAGCTGCTGTGCTAGCTGTGTCAACTGCTGAGACGGCCGGCGGCCGGAGTCCAGAATTACGCAAGGAACACCTACAGTTCGAAGGTGGCTGGCCATGGCCATCGCGTCTGACTGAGCGATCTGCCGATCCTTTGAGCCATCCAGAGCACAGTTCGCCCGCCCGTCGGTCATCAGAATTACCTGAGCGGCTTTGCCAGCGCGTTGAGCCGCAACACCCAGATCTGTCGCTAATCTAATACCTTGCGCGAGTGGCGTTGCCCCGCCAGCTGGCATCGCGGAAAGAAGTCGCTTCGCGCGGGTGAGAGAACGCGTAGGAGGCAGTATCAATTCGGCGGCGTCCTTGCGAAACACCGCTAGGGCGACCTCGTCCCGCGATTCATACGCCTTGGCCAGAAGGACTTCGGCGGCACCCTTTGCTTCGGCCAAACGCGCCATCGCCGCAGATCCTGAAGCGTCGACCGCAAATATCAAAATGCGCTCTGATCGGTCGCGGTATCGCTTCACGCGAATGTCCGACAGCCTAAGTGACAACGAGCCGGGTTCGGCGTTCCTGAGTCTCTGCCATGGCGCTGCGGCGTTCAAAGTCGCAAGCAGGTCCAATCTGTTGCGGCCATCGAGCTTTCCCGGTCGAGAGGGCAGAGGGCGTCCCCGACGCTTCGAAATCCGAGCTAACCCATCCCCTCGGCCCATTGCCAAACGGGTCCGCTTTGCTATCTCTGACAGAACATCTTCGGGAAGGGCGGTTTTGGCGGCGCCCAGCACAACTTCTGACAAACCTGATTGAGACTCACCATCATCGCCAGTGTCGTCTCGTTGCGTTTCTTCAGTTTGCGGAGGCGGCGGGGGTAGATCTTTCAGGCTGTCGTCTGGGTGCACGGCAGTTCGATGTCCAAAAACCAGACTAAACGCTGATTGAATGTCTTATTCGG
>JAPPOI010000288.1:4522-5861 GCA_028818055.1 Boseongicola sp. | reverse complement strand
TTCGAACAATGGCAACTCGGGCGGCAACGGCAACTCGGGTGGCAACGGGAATTCAGGATGTAACGGAAACTCGTGCGGAAACGGCAACTCCGGTGGAAACGGAAATTCTGTCGGTAACGGCAAAAATTAGTCTAGACTGCCATAAATTTGCCTAGACAGTCCGATACAGACTGTTTCCATGAGAATACTAATTGCCGAAGACGACGCTACACTTAGCAGCCAGATCAAATCCGCTCTCGTCGAAGAGGGACGGGTGATCGACACCGTGGCCGATGGTGAGGAAGCTTTGTACATGGGCGCTCACGAACCGTATGATCTGGTCATCCTTGACGTGGGGCTACCCGCACGTGACGGAATCTCCGTGCTGAAGGAATGGCGGAAGTCGGACGTTCAAACGCCTGTTCTTATTCTCACTGCGCGCGACGGTTGGTCTGATCGTGTGGACGGGCTGGACGCTGGTGCCGATGATTACATGTGCAAACCATTTCACATGCCAGAGTTGTCAGCACGCATTCGTGCAATGCTGCGTCGTCAGGCGGGTACAGCCAATCCGGTTTTTCAATCTGGGCCGGTCGTTTTCGATACACGAAACAACAAAGTTCTGAACAATGGAATGCCAGTTTCGCTAACTGCCCAAGAGCTCTCGGTATTGAGCTACTTGATGCACAACGGCGGACGCATGGTCTCGCGCACAGAGCTTTCTGAGCACATCTACGAATATGATGAAGATCGTGACTCAAATACGATCGCCGTCTTCGTAAATCGTCTCAGAAAAAAGTTGGGCAAAACGCTCATCCGAAGTGCCAGAGGGCAGGGCTACCAGATCGATCTCGACTGACGATGTCGTTACAACGACGTATCATATTGGGCGGATTGCTCTGGGCGTTGTTGACGACATTTATTGGTGCGTTCGCTGTAACGCGTGTATTCGATCAGATTGCTGATCGCCGGTTCGACCTTCTTCTCGAGGAACGACACAACCAGGTTATTGCCGCTATTGGCGGCGCAAGAAATTTTGACGATCTCCAAGTTTTCTTGACCGACCCAGCGTACGATCGTGCGTATTCAGGTCGCTACTGGCAAATTGCAGGTCCCGGAGGCGAACGCCTGACGTCTCCATCACTTTTCGATTCCGAGCTTCAAATTATTCAATCCGAACAGCCTATCTATTGGGAAGGTAGGGGACCTTCGGGCTGGGTTCGTGGCAGAAGCGAAATCATTTTGACTGAAGCTGGAACAGTGTTGAACGTAGCTGTCGCCGAAAACCTTTCGGCTTTGACAGCCGAACGGCAATAGAGTGGCCGAGGTGGTTCGTTGGGCTGTGGAGTTGTAGGCGCAT
>JAPPOI010000288.1:0-4512 GCA_028818055.1 Boseongicola sp. | reverse complement strand
CGTAGCTGTCGCCGAAAACCTTTCGGCTTTGACAGCCGAACGGCAAGAGATGCGCCGAAGTGTGACGTTTGCCTTTGGAATTGTAGGCGCATTTGGAATTTTTGCCGCGGCCTTTTTGACAACCAGCTTGCTCGCCCCCCTCAGAAAACTCAGCGACGATGTGAAACGACGTTGGGAATCTGGAGTTGATCTCAAGTCGGATAACTATCCAAAAGAAGTTGCGCCGCTGGTCAACGACATCAACGGACTTCTTGTGCGCAACCGGGACATAATCGAACGCGGGCGTCGGCAGGCTGCGGACCTTGCGCACGCACTAAAAACACCAGCTGCCGCGCTTCGGAATGAAATCGAAAGCCTAGATGCAAATGGCACGGACACCGCGCTTCTGTCAGGGGCTCTGGATCGTATTGATGCGCAAATCCAGCGGTCATTATCGCGAATGCGAGCAACAACTGCGGCAAACGGTGTGAACCTATCGACGGACGTCTCAAACTCAGTCGAACGTTTGCATCGGCTGTTTTCGAAGTTGCCGGACAGTTCCGATAAATCGTTCCACCTGGAGAACGCTCAGGTTTCGGTGGCCATGGATCAGCAGGACCTGGAAGAATTGATAGGCAATTTGCTTGAGAATGCCTTCAAATGGTGCGCAAGCGCTGTGAGCATATGCGTTCAGAAGGCGGATGGTCAGGCAAAAGTTCTGGTTGAGGACGACGGCCCTGGTATCGCGCCAAAAGACCGAAGTTTTGCGCTGGCAGACGGAGCGCGGTTGGATACTTCGGTTCCCGGCACAGGGCTCGGGCTATCAATCGCCAATGATCTTGCAAAAGCCTATGGCGGAAGCTTGCAGTTGGAGACATCGGAAAAACTGGGTGGACTGAAAGTCGAGGTCACTCTGCCGAGCATTGGGTCAGCTACTGCTTCCACTTAACACGCGAAAGATACTTGGCTGGCTTTGTGCCCTGCTCGGTTGGATGCGAGTTCAATTTGGAAATGCATAGGCTGCAACCAGCTAAAACCAACGCGTCAGTCAGAAATCAAATCCGGCTGTAGTTGTTTTGACGGTTTCGAGAATCCATTCGCCAAAAGCCATTGCGGTGGGATTCGATTGATCTACTGACAAGAAATAACCTTCATGTCCGACAATCGATGCCGGATCAGCGGGCACCAGTACGCCAGTTGAAATTGCATGACCGGCCAACGCGGCGCTGGCCAATGCTATGCCGTTTCCGTCGGCGGCCAGCCTCAAAGCCAGTCCATATGAATCGACGAATGTGGAGGCGGCCAATCCCTCAATACCTTTTGCGCGTCCCCATTCTGCCCAACCACGAGAAGTGCCGACTGCTTCGATCAATGGACAGTCATGAATCCCAGCTGATATTTTCGGTGATTTGAGCGCAACCAGACGGTTTGGTTCAATCAACAGAGCGTCGCGACCAACTTGCTTTTCCGACCCAAACCGAACCTCAATATCCGCTTCGGTGTTGGCAAACTCATCTGGCCATATCGCAGTCAGAAATCGAATTGAGATGTCTGGGTACTTTGCGCGAAACGATTGAAGGGCGGGTGAAACCAGCCATTCGGAGATGCTTATTGATGCCGAAATGGTGAGATCGCTGTTGGTTTCCGGTCGGTCAAACTTTGACGTGGCAATTGCGAGCGAAGACAAAGCAGTTTCAATCTGGGGCAGCAGTTGCCGTCCCTCATCCGTAAGAGTCAAACCGCGTGCATGACGCATAAAAAGGGCCGTTTGCAATCTCGTTTCAAGTGCGCGGATTTGTTGACTGACAGCCGATTGAGTCATGCCAAGTTCTTCGGCCGCGGCGGTAAAGCTAAGCCTTCGCCCTGATGCCTCGAAAGCGCGAAACCAATTTAGTGGTGGAAGAGATCGCTTCATTCTAAAAGTAACCTATTAGTCTGACTTATATCTTAGCCCCATTTTCAATCATTTGCGAACGAGAACTCGCGAATTGATACTTCGCCGAGGTCGCACACGCGGCCATCTAAATTTGGCAACTTGAGATTGGTGAGAATTGATCTGGGAGCAACGCCCAAGAAGCGTAGCAGCGGGGTTGGCTGTCATAGAGGCAGGCGAAGGTCCGACAGTTCTGCTTCTCCACGGCGTTGGCCTTAAAGCAGAGGCGTGGAGCCCAATTATAGATGACCTTTCAAAGCGTTACCACGTGATCGCGCCTGATATGCCGGGGCACGGTGCGAGCTTGATGATCTCTGACCTGAATTCGCTAAGAGACTATGTTGAAGCGATAGCACCGCTTTTGACCCAAAAGTCGATCGTCGTTGGCCATTCAATGGGCGCCATGATTGCTCTAGGCCTTGCGAGCCGTTTTGAGGATCAGGTTTCAGCGGTCGCCGCAATGAACGCCGTGTTTGAGCGTGATGAAAACGCGAAGTCGTCCGTTTCTGCGCGCGCTGCGATGCTTGACGGCAAAACCGTATCAGACCCATCGCAGACACTTCATCGTTGGTTCGGCGAGAGCCAGTCGCAGGAGCAAGAAGCCTGTCGCCGATGGCTCTTGGAGGTCGATCCATTCGGATACAAGTCCGCGTATGGCGTTTTTGCTTCAGAAGATGGGCCAAGCCGCGAGCTTCTAAGTTCGCTTGCAATGCCAGCGCTGTTCATGACTGGCGCGGACGAGCCGAATTCGACACCTGCAATGTCCAAGGCAATGGCCGAACTCGTGCCAAATGGAAAAGCGGTGGTTCTGAACGGAGCCGCCCACATGATGCCGATGACGCACTCTCAAAACGTCGTGGAAGCCCTGGCCTCATTTCTCAAAGAGGCTTTGTGATGGAGCCTCAGACACACTCCCACCCACTGCGATTGTGAATGGAAGGAAGTTAGAACATGGAGTTTTCTCTATTCGCCCACATGGAGCGTATGACGCCCGACGAACCGCACGAGCAACTGCACTCGGAGTTCATCGATCTTTGCAAGATGGCCGATGAAGGCGGAATGCGTGCCATCTGGACAGGCGAACATCACGGAATGGAGTTCACCATTGCCCCGAACCCGTTTCTTACGCTTGTTGATGTCGCCCATCATACCAAGAATGTTCGCTTGGGAACCGGAACAATCGTTGCGCCTTTTTGGCATCCTATCAAATTGGCGGGTGAGGCCGCATCGGCGGATTTGATTACACACGGTCGTATTGAGCTTGGCATCGCGCGCGGCGCGTATTCATACGAATACGAGCGTGTCATGCCGGGCATGGACGCTTGGGAAGCTGGCCAAAGGATGCGAGAAACGACACCGCTTTTGCGGCAGCTCTGGGCTGGAGACTGTGAACACTCGGGCGAATACTTCACATTCCCTTCAACAACGTCAGCGCCCAAGCCAGTGCAAAAAGAAGGTCCACCAATCTGGATCGCTGCGCGTGATCCGAACAGCCATGAGTTTGGTGTGCACAATGGATTCAACATTCAGGTCACGCCGCTGTGGCAAGGCATGGAGGAAGTCGAGACTTTGATGGGCCGGTTCAACGATGCCTGTGCCACCTATGACGGGCCGCGGCCTAAGATCATGTTATTGCACCACACTTACGTCGGCTCAGACAGCGAAGATGTTGCGATTGCAGCCAAGGACCTTTCGCGATTCTACTGCTATTTTGGCGCTTGGTTTCAGAACAAGCGACCTGTTCGACAAGGGTTGATCGAAGAGCTTTCCGAAGATGAGATCGAGGGTAACGCTATGATGGCACCAGATAATCTGGCTCGTGATCTGACCATCGGGACTGCACAAGAAGTTATTGACCGCATTAAGCGCTACGAAGACCTTGGGTACGATGAGTTTTCATTTTGGGTCGACAGCGGGATGAGTGCAGAAAGAAAAAAGGCGTCTCTTGCTCGTTTCATTGACGACGTCATGCCGGCGTTTGCGTGAGGAAAGTAATGGGCGAACAACCACACTATCAACTCTACATCGACGGCGCGTTTACAGAAGGCTGCAGCGGTCAGGTCATGCAGACGAACAATCCGGCCACCGGTGCGGATTGGGCTAGTTTTGCATGCGCGTCGGCTGACGATGTGGAACGAGCGATCCATGCAGCAAGGCGCGCGTTGAACGATTCAGAGTGGCGCGACATGTCGCAAACAGCCCGCGGAAAACTTCTATTTCGCTTGGCCGATCTAATCGCGGAAAACGCACAGCTCTTGGGTCAGATCGAAACCACGGACAGCGGAAAGCTATTGGCCGAAACCGCAGCGCAAACCGGATACGTCGCAGACTATTATCGCTACTACGCAGGTCTTGCCGATAAGATGGAAGGGGCTGTTCTGCCGATCGATAAACCCGACATGCATGTCTTCACACGTCGGGAACCGATCGGAGTAGTGGCGGCGATCGTGCCGTGGAACGCGCAGATGTTTCTGACCGCCACTAAATTGGGGCCAGCATTGGCCGCCGGCAAGACGGTAGGACTCAAAGCATCCGAGGCGGCGCCGGCGCCGATGTTCGAGTTTGCCGCGATCGGCGAGGAAGCGGGATTTACGCCGGGG
>JAPPOI010000034.1:1473-5896 GCA_028818055.1 Boseongicola sp. | reverse complement strand
CTACCAGGAAGGCATGGCCGCGCTGGGCGAGATGGTTGTGCAGATGGAAAAGGGCGGTCTCTGCTTCGTCTGACAGGAGCGCAGTTGCGCCGCCGATGTCGAACGCGACAGGTTGATCAACGGCGGCGATGTCGAGTGTCTGCAGCTCATCTGGAGTGATGACGAGTGCGTTTTCGGCTTCCGCCCAGACATGCAGCAGATGCGTTTTTCCGGACCCTGCCGGTCCAATCAGAGCAAGTTTGCCCAGGTTCCAATGTACGGTGTCGTCCAGTCGCGCGACTGCAATTTCGTTTGCCGAACTTACAAAGAAGTCCTCGCGCGCCGATGCGGTGCGCACGGGCAGATCAAAGGTCAGTTGTTCCGGCATGTGATCAGGTCTCGTCGCGCCCGACGATACCTCTGTAAAGGCGCGAGCCTTGATATTGGCCGATCACGAAGCGGGCGACCACGCCTAGCGCGGCTGCAACAGGAACGGCGACCAGAAGGCCGACAAATCCGAATACGGCACCGAATGCAGACAAAGCGAACAGGAGCCAAACGGGGTGGAGGCCAACAGATGAGCCCACCAAGCGCGGGGTCAGGAAGTTACCTTCCACAAACTGCCCGGACTGGAAGATCGCCCAGACCACAATGATCCAGACCCAGTCGCCCCAGAACTGAAACACCGCCATGCCGAGCGCAAGAACGCCGCCAACCAATGCGCCAACGTAGGGAATGAACGTGAGAGCGCCAGCGATTGCACCGATAACCAAGCCGAAATTCAAGCCGACCAGCATCAGCGCGATTGCATAGTAAATGCCTAGGATCAGACAGACGGTGCCCTGTCCGCGTACGAAACCGGCCATGGTGTTGTCGATCTGGCTTGCCAGTTCGCGGATTGTGGGAGCGTGGTCGCGCGGCAAAAGGTTGTCGATTTTGGAAACCATATTGTCCCAGTCGTACAACAGGTACACCGCGACAACGGGCGCAATGACGAAGATCAGGATCGCGTTCAGAATGCCCGAGAACGATGACAGCACGGTATCGAGAAGCTGATCGCCGCGCGCTTGAATGGCATTGGCTACCTGCGACAGCGATTGTCTGATTGTTGAATTCGCGTCCCCAAGCTCGGGGAAGCGTTCAATCAGGACTTGTTGCAGGTTCGCGGCCATTTCCGGTGCAGTCGCAACGAGGCCGGTGAGCTGGTCAACCAGCGTCGGAATAACCAGCAAGGCGACAATGACAAAGGCGAGAATGGCCAAGACCGTGATGATGCCAGTTGCCCATCCACGCGATAACCCTGCGGCTTCCAGTCGATCAGCAATGGGATCAAGGCAATAGGCAATTGCCGCCCCCAGAATGAATGGCAGGATCACATCACCAAGGAACCAAAGCACGACGAAAAAGACGACTGCGGCAATGCCCCAGTATTTCAACTGCGTTTGAACAGGTAACGCCATGCTGCCTCGCTTTGATTGCTTGTCTTGGTATCGCCGAGTGTGCGGCGCTGCGCAAGCCTGCCATGTTGGGCCAGCGGGTGTTGAATGCGGCCAGTCGATAGCCTAGACCGGCGGAACGAAAACCCGTTGGAGTCCGCGACGATGCGCCTGAGCCGATATTTCCTTCCTGTTTTGAAAGAAACACCTGCCGAGGCGCAGATTGTAAGCCATCGACTGATGCTGCGGGCTGGCATGATCAAACAGGCAAGCGCCGGAATATATTCCTGGCTGCCTTTGGGTTTCAAAGTTCTTCAGAAGATCGAACAGATTGTGCACGAGGAACAAATTCGCGCGGGTCATCATCCAATGCTGATGCCGACACTTCAATCTGCGGATCTTTGGCGCGAAAGCGGTCGTTATGATGACTACGGGCAGGAAATGCTGCGCATCCGGGACCGGCATGATCGCGATATGCTTTACACGCCGACCGCGGAAGAGCTGATCACGGACATTTTCCGGTCCTATGTGTCGAGCTATCGCGATCTGCCACTGACGATGTATCAAATCCAGTGGAAGTTCCGCGATGAGATCCGTCCGCGGTTTGGTGTGATGCGTGGCCGCGAATTTTACATGAAAGACGGCTACAACTTCGATCTGACGAAAGAAGACGCGTTGCACGCGTACAACCGCCACTTGGTGAGCTATCTGCGCACCTATGAGCGGATGGGACTTCAGGCCATTCCGATGCGTGCCGATTCAGGGCCAATTGGCGGTGACGATACCCATGAATTTCTTGTGCTGGCAGACACCGGCGAGTCCGAGGTGTTCTATGACAGCGAGATTACAGATCTGAAGTTTGGCGATCGCGAGATCGACTATGACGACAAAGGTCAGTGTCAGGCGGTGCTTGAAGAGTTCACCAGCCGGTACGCGCGCACCGATGAAACCCACGACGAAGCGCTGTTCAACGAAATTCCTGAAGAACGCCGTCGCGTTGCCCGTGGCATCGAGGTGGGTCAGATCTTCTATTTCGGGACAAAGTACTCTGAACCCTTGGGCGCTACTGTTCAGGGTCCTGACGGCAAATCGGTTCCCGTCCACATGGGCTCGCACGGCATCGGCGTGTCGCGTCTGTTGGGTGCGATCATCGAAGCGAGCCATGACGACAATGGTATCATCTGGCCCGAGGGCGTGACCCCTTTCCATTGTGGGATCGTGAACCTGAAGCAAGGTGATAGCGAGGCCGATGCTGCTTGTGAAGCGCTTGAGAAAGCGCTGGAGTCCAATGGACTTGAGCCGCTTTACGACGATCGCGAAGAGCGCGCCGGCGGTAAGTTCGCCACGATGGATCTTATCGGATTGCCGTGGCGCATTACCGTTGGACCGCGCGGGTTGGCCAAGGGTGTGGTTGAGCTGACCTCGCGCCGAACTGGTGAAAGCGAAGAGATGTCGCCAGAGGCCGCGGTTGCGAGAGTTGCAGAGATTTACGAGGTCAACAGATGATTGGCCGCCGTCGCAAATTTATATTTGTTCACGTTCCAAAGAATGGCGGTCAAAGTATTACCAAGGCACTTCGGCCACATTCTCTAAAACTGCATGAAAGACTCGTTCAACGTGCTTGGCGTCATCTGGGCAGCAAAAACAAGGACGACCTCTTTGATTTGTTTCCGGGTGGTGGACATGCGACTGCTTCGCAGATCAAGCAACATCTGGGAAAAAACGAGTTCGAAACGTTCTACTCTTTCGGATTTGTTCGAAACCCTTGGGATTGGGGGGCATCGTTACGCAGCTTCAGTAGAATTCGGCCGAAATCGCCTTTGTTCGATGTTGCGACCAACGGTACACTTGGCGACTTTCTAGAAGCTTTCTGTGCCGAAGAGTATCTCCAACAGTTAGACTACTTGTACGACACAGACGGACGGTGTCTTGTTAGTTTTGTGGGTCGATTTGAAAGGCTGCGAGAAGACTTTCGTTCAGCATGCGACAAAATTGGAATCTCGTGCGAGCTGCCGCACAAAAACGCATCGAAGGCTGCCGGATATCGAGAACTTTACGACGATGCGGCGCGGCAAATAGTAGAAGAAAAGTTCGCCGATGACATCCGTGAATTCGGATATACATTTTAGTCGAATAATTTCCAAAACGCGATTTTGATTGACTGGTTACCGTCGATTGCTACGATTTTCCAGTTAAACGGGAGGTGCGGTCATGCTGGGAGATGCATGGCGGATTAAGCTGGTTACCGTAACTATCGGTGCCGAGCGGGGACGCGCAGCACGAGGACGTCCAACCACTTGATTTTCCTACTCGAAAATCAAGTGTGAAAGGACGACATCATGACAGAAAGACGAGCCCGTAGAGCGGGCGGACGCGCAGCACGAACAGCGATGCGAGCCGCGCCATTGGCCGAAGACAAGCGCCCGGTTCGGGCTGGCATGTCTGGCGGCACCTACAAGGCATTGTCAGACAATGACATCGAGAAAATCCATCAGGCTGCTTTGACAGCGTTGGAAGAAGTTGGACTGGCCGATGCGCCAGAGTCCGGTGTTGAGATACTGACGAGCGTCGGGGCAATCCAGGGTGACGATGGGCGGATCAGGTTCCCGCGGGCCTTGGTCGAAGACATGCTGGCCAAGGCAGCGCGCGACATCACGTTGCACGGTCGAAATGAAAAATTCGACATGAAGCTGTCCGGCAAGAACGTTCATTACGGAACTGCCGGTGCGGCGGTTAACATGGTTGAGCCCGATGGGCGGAGTTATCGCGAAAGTACGGCCAAGGACCTTTACGACGCCGCACGTATCGTTGAACAGCTTGATAATGTTCATTTTTTCCAGCGCCCTATGGTCGCGCGGGATTTGACCGACAATCTTGAGCTTGATCTGAACACGATCTACGCGTGCTGCGCGGGAACCACGAAACATGTTGGCACTTCGATTACCGAACCCGCCAATGCCGAACGCTGTCTCGAGCTTTGCTACATGCTGGCGGGAGGCGAGGATGCA
>JAPPOI010000034.1:0-1463 GCA_028818055.1 Boseongicola sp. | reverse complement strand
ACGGGCTCGTCTTTCTGTCATGATGTCGGGAGGCGAGGATGCATTCCGTGCCCGGCCATTCGTGTCGAACTCGAACTGCTTCGTTGTGCCGCCCATGAAGTTTGCGACCGAGTCCTGTGAGGTCATGGAAGCTTGTATTCGTGGAGGCATGCCGGTCCTTTTGCTGAGCGCAGGAATGGCCGGCGCAACCGCTCCTGCCACTTTGGCGGGTGCGATCGCTCAGTCGGTGGCGGAATGTTTGGCTGGCATGGTTTACGTCAACGCAGTGTCTGAAGGACATCCTGCAATTTTCGGCACGTGGCCTTTTGTGGTTGATCTTCGCACCGGCGCGATGTCGATCGGTTCTGGCGAGCAGGCACTTCTGACATCCGGATGCGCTCAGATGCACCAGTTTTATGGACTTCCCGGTGGGGCGGCTGCCGGGGCATCTGATTCAAAACTTCCCGACATGCAGGCCGGCTGGGAGCAAATGTGTTCGAACGTCATGGCAGGGCTGTCAGGGTTAAACATGGTTTACGAGGCGGCGGGAATGCACGCGTCGCTTCTTGGGTTCTGCCATGAATCGCTGATCCTGGGTGATGATGTGATCGGTCAGGCGCTTCGGTGTTTGAAGGGTATCGAGGTGAATGACGAGACCCTTGCTCTCGAGGCGATGAAGGAAGTCTGTCTTGGAGGGCCGGGCCACTACCTGGGTGTCGGTGACACTCTGGCCCGGATGGAAACCGACTATGTCTATCCTGCCCTAGGCGACCGGACGAGCCCGAAGGAGTGGGAAGAGATGGAAAAGCCGGATCTGATCGCCAATGCCTCGGCCCGCAAGGATGCCATCCTTTCGAGTCCTTCGCCCGCGGCTTTCCCAGCCGATCTGGACGCCGCTGTTCGGGCCGCTTTCCCGATCAAGGTCTAGACCGGCACGGAGACTAGATTGAAAATAACCCGCATCGCAGTCTATCAGACCGATCTTCCCTATGTGGGAGGCAGCTATGGCTGGGGTGCGGGCAATGCGATCACCGTGGCGCGGGCAAGCGTTGTGGTGATCGAGACCGACAGTTCAGTTTCAGGATGTGGCGAGTTCACACCCTGTGGCGAAAACTACATGGTGGCGCATTCCGAAGGTGTAGCTGCTGCAGCCAAGTTGCTGGCACCCCATCTTCTAGGTCGAGACCCGCGGCAGATTGAAGACATCGACCGGCGAATGGATTTGGCGGTTCAGGGTCATGGGTATGCCAAAGCGCCCTTCATCGCAGCGTGCTATGACATCTTGGGGAAATCGGTGGAACTTCCGGTCTGGATGTTGCTGGGTGGCAAGCTGACTGACGGGGCGCCGATGTATCGTGTGGCTCCGCAAAAGTCGGTTGAGGAAACCAAGGCCGAACTGGATGCGCATCGTGCCGCTGGCTACCGACAGTTTCAGATCAAGGTTGGCGCCGATTGGGAACAGGACATCGAGCGCATTCGCGCAA
>JAPPOI010000371.1:1242-5908 GCA_028818055.1 Boseongicola sp. | reverse complement strand
CAGAAGGGATCGCCGAAAATGTCGAAGTCTCTTAATCTTTTCCTTCCGGCGGCTGGCGGTACTGCACTTGTCCTAGGTGCCGCATACGGCATTGCAACGTCGCAGTATGCCGACAGTGCTGTTGACTCGATGTCAGCCCAAATCGAGATCGCCGAGGCAGAAGCTGCCAAAGCGACCGAAGCCGCAACTGCAGAGTTGGCCCGTGCCACCGAGCTTGAAATGAAGGCGCTGGAGATTCAGGATGCAGCCCGCCGCCAGCTTGCAGCCGCTTCAGGAGGCAGCGTGTCAGAACCTGCTCCGCGTTCGGCATCCGGTTACGGCTTGGGACGAAAAGCACTGCCTGAGGAAATCGCGGCTTGGGACATCGATGTTTTGCCCGACGGCCGTGGTCTTCCGAAAGGAAGCGGTGATGTGTTCACCGGTGAGGAAGTCTTCGCTGAGAAATGCGCCTCGTGTCATGGGGACTTTGCCGAAGGTGTCGACAATTGGCCTGTTCTGGCAGGTGGGTTTGATACATTGGCCGACAAGGATCCGGTGAAGACGGTTGGATCATATTGGCCCTATCTGTCTACCGTTTGGGATTATGTTCATCGGTCCATGCCATTCGGAGCCGCGCAGACGGTTACGGCGGACGAAACCTATGCCATCGTCGCTTACATTCTGTATTCCAACGATGTTGTGGGCGATGACTTTGAACTGAGTCACGAGAATTTTCTCGACGTTCAGATGCACAACGCCACCGGCTTTATCGTGGATGATCGCGCCGACACCGAATACTCGATCTGGCGAAGCGAACCGTGCATGGAAAATTGCAAAGACTCGGTTGAGATTACAATGCGCGCCTCGGTTCTGGATGTGACGCCAGAAGACGAGGGTGCAGACGCGGCTGAGGAACAGGCATCAGCTACGGAAGAAGCAACGAGCGAACCAACCGTGGTTGCAGCCGTAGACCCAGAGCTGATCAAAGCCGGCGAAAAAACCTTCAAGCGCTGTGCTTCGTGCCACGCGGTTGGTGCAGGCGCTAAGAACAAGAGTGGTCCACAGTTGAATAACTTGATCGGTCGCACAATGGGTGGCGTTGACGGCTTCAAGTATTCTGACGTCTTCAAAGCTGCGGCGGCAGAGGGCCGTGTTTGGGACGAAGAAAGTCTGGGAGCGTTTCTGACAAAACCCAAGGCCTATATGAAGGGCACCAAGATGGCATTCTCGGGCTTCAAGTCTCAGGATGACATTGATGCCATCGTTGCATACTTGAAGGCGCAGACCGGCGGATGATGGGTCGCGCCGGTCTTTTTGGCCTTGCGGCCGTTTGTGTTGCTCTTTGGGGAGCGGCGGCAATCGCAGCTGAAAGCGGCGACATTGATGTCGGCGAGAAGATATTCAAAAAGAACTGCAAATCCTGCCATCAAGTTGGGGCCAACGCAAAAAATCGGGTTGGACCACAACTAAACGGTCTGTTTGGCCGCCAAGCGGGGTCTGTCGAAGGCTTTCGATACTCAAAAAGTCTGATCCGCGCAGGCGTGAACGGGTTGGAGTGGCACGCAGACAGTCTGTCAGCTTACATAGAAGACCCGCGCGTTTTTGCTTCGGGCACACGGATGAGTTTTCGCGGGCTGAAAGATGCAGGCGAACGGCAAGACGTCTTGGCATACCTTCGGACTTTTTCAGATGATCCGTCAAACATTCCAGAGGCGGACCCCACTGCGGAAGGAACCGATCACGCCGTAGATCCGGAAATCCTCGCCTTAGAGGGGGATCCGGAATACGGCGAATACCTTTCTTCGGAATGCACCACTTGCCATCAAACGAGCGGTTCCAATGACGGTATCCCTTCAATCACGCTGTGGCCCGAAGATGCCTTTGTCACCGCCATGCACGCCTACAAAGACAAAAAACGCGAGCATCCGGTCATGCAAATGATCGCGGGACGATTGAATAACGAAGAGATCGCGGCGCTCGCCGCATATTTTAAGAACCTCGAAGAATGAGGGATAGGGAGGACCTATGAAATTCAACAGACGTACCTTTATCGGAAGCGCCGTCGCTGCTTCTACGCTGTCGGCACCGATGGTGCAGGCGGCCGGTCACGGGAAGCCACGCGTTGTGGTCGTGGGTGGTGGTGCTGGTGGCGCAACTGCGGCCCGGTACATTGCGAAGGATTCAGAAGGCGCAATTGATGTGACTCTGATTGAACCTACTCGCACATATTACACGTGCTTCTTCTCAAACCTCTACATTGGCGGTTTTAAAACCATCGATGACATCGGACACAGCTACGGCACGCTGGCCAGCGAATATGGCATTAACGTCGTTCATGACTGGGCTATTGGCGTCGATCGTGACGCAAAAACTGTCTCGCTCGCTGGCGGGGCGACGGTTCCATATGACAAGTTGATCCTGTCCCCAGGCATTGATTTCGTTGAAGGCGCCGTTACCGGTTGGGATCTGTCGGCTCAGAATGCGATGCCCCATGCATACAAGGCAGGATCGCAGTCAGAGCTTTTGAAGGCGCAGCTGATGGCCATGCCTGAAGGTGGCACATATGCGATGGTCGCACCGCCAAACCCATATCGCTGCCCGCCTGGTCCTTATGAGCGGGTTTCGATGGTTGCTCACTATCTGAAGCAGAACAACCCAACTGCGAAGATCATTGTAGCCGATCCAAAGCCAAAGTTCTCAAAGATGTCATTGTTCCAAGAGGGTTGGAATAACCACTACGCTGGTATGATCGACTGGATTGGCGAAGAATTCGGGGGCGGAAACGTAGAAGTCGATCCATCTGCAATGACAGTCAGCATCGATGGCGATGTCACCAACGTTGATGTCTGTAACGTCATCCCGGCAATGAAGGCTGGTCGGATCGCGGAACTTGCTGGTGTTACGGATGGCAACTGGGCGCCAGTAAATGCCGCCGATATGTCAACGAAAGCGGACCCAGACGTGTATGTCTTGGGCGATGCGTCTCAGCAGGGCGACATGCCGAAGTCCGGTTTCTCGGCGAACAGTCAAGCCAAGGTCTGCGCTAATGCTGTGCGCGGCGCGCTGACCGGTTCTCGGGTCTTCCCAGCCAAGTTCTCGAGCACATGCTGGTCGCTGATTGAAACAAACGATGGCGTCAAAGTCGGAGCAACTTACGAAGCAACAGACGAAAAGATCGCCAAGGTTGACGGGTTCATCAGTGCAACTGGTGAAACCGCTGAGATGCGCAAGGCAACTTACGAAGAGTCCGAAGGTTGGTATGCGGGTATAACCGCCGACATGTTCGGCTAAGCGCGGCGATAGAAAAGCCGCGTTGATTTCGATCAAGGCGCAATCGCCGTGGCATTTGCTAGAGTTACGGCAAGGAGGATTAAAGATGAAAAAATCAATTCTTGCCGTAACTTGCGCAATGTTCCCGGCCTTCGCCTCAGCAGGCGAAGACAAGGTTGTGACATTCGATGGAAGCTTCGAGGACGCTGCCTTTGCCGTCGAAAGCGCGATCATCGATCAGGGGCTTGTCATCGACTACGTTAGCCGTGTGGGCGATATGCTAAATCGGACCGGAGCGGACGTTGGCAGCGATCAGATGTTGTTCAAAGCTGCAGATGTCTTCGTCTTCTGCTCGGCAGTCGTGAGCCGCGAGGTCATGGAGATCGATCCGATGAATATTGCCCATTGTCCGTACGGGATATTCGTCGCCGAGGATGCTGACAAAGTCATGATCGGCAGACGCGATTATCCGGATGGCGCAATGGACCGGGTCGAAGAGTTGCTGGACAGAATAATCAGCGAAGCTGTGGGGGAGTAATCCTTTGGATTATCAGTCGTTTTTCAAAACCGAGTTGAACAAACTAAAAGACGACGGCAACTATCGGAAGTTTGCCGAACTCGAGCGACATTGTGGGACGTTTCCTAGTGCGACCTGCCACAATGGGCCCGATCGCGTTACAATTTGGTGTTCAAACGACTATCTCGGCATGGGGCAGAATCCCAAGGTTCTGTCCGCCATGCATGAAGCTTTGGAGCGCACGGGTGCAGGTGCTGGTGGAACGCGTAATATCAGCGGCACCACGCATGACCACGTTCTGTTGGAAGCTGAACTCGCCGACCTTCACGGCAAGGAATCAGCGCTTCTGTTCACATCCGGATATGTTTCGAACTGGGCTACTCTGGGAACGCTTGGCGCGAGGATCCCTGGTTTGGTGATCCTGTCGGATGCGCTGAACAACGCATCTATGATTGAAGGAATTCGTCATTCAAAAGCCGACAAAGTTATCTGGAAACATAATGATCTTGAGGACTTGGAGGCCAAACTTCAGGCAATCCCGGCAAACCAGCCTAAGCTGATTGCATTCGAAAGCGTGTATTCGATGGACGGTGATATCGCGCCCATTTCGGAAATTTGTGATTTGGCGGACAAGTATGGCGCCATGACCTATTTGGATGAGGTGCACGCTGTCGGGTTATACGGTCCTCGTGGCGGTGGAATTGCCGAGCGCGATGGCGTTATGGACCGTTTGACAGTCATTGAAGGTACCCTTGGAAAGGCTTTTGGAGTGATGGGCGGGTATATCGCGGCATCCCACGAGCTTTGCGACTTTGTCCGGTCGTTCGCTTCGGGCTTCATCTTCACAACCGCAATACCACCCGCGGTTGCTGCAGGGGCGGCGGATTCAATACCACACTT
>JAPPOI010000371.1:0-1232 GCA_028818055.1 Boseongicola sp. | reverse complement strand
TCGACAATCCGAGCCACATCATTCCGGTGATCGTCGGGGATCCTGCGAAATGTCGTTTCATTTCCGACAGACTGATGGCTGATCATGGCGTGTACATTCAGCCGATCAATTATCCGACGGTTCCGAAGGGGACCGAGCGGCTCCGCATTACTCCATCACCTGTTCACACGGACGCTGATGTCGAGAAACTTGTGGGGGCGCTTGAGGAACTGTGGTCCGAGTGTCAGCTGGCAAGGATGCCAAGGGCGGCGCAGTAAAACTACGCGATCGCCACAGCGGCCCCGCGAGCTGATAGTCTTGCTGCCATCCAGCCGCCGAGAATGATCGATGCCAGCGCCAGAAGTGCGGCAATGCTTCCAGAGGCAGCTCCAGACAGTCCTGCACCAACGGTGCAGCCGCCAGCCAGCACGCCACCAAGGCCCATCAAGAGCCCGCCACTGACGTACCGTACGGTCTCGCCTGGGGACGTGAAGCTCTGCAGCTTAAGTTCACCGCGCGATGCGGCGCTCAGGAAGCTGCCGGCCAAAACCGCCCCCGATGAAGACAACTCCAAATCCAGCCTGAATGGCAGTGGATGCCACGACCCAGAACAAACTATCGCTCCACGGCAAGGTGAAGGCCGCGCTCTGAACCGGAAGAGGATCAAATTCATCGAACAACAACGTGCTTGTTGCCATCCAGCCGGCGACAGCGACCAATCCGATAAGCGCGCCTAAAAAGACGTGGAGCAGATTGGGTTTGGTCAAACGTACGATAAAGAACGCGACTACGACGCTGACCGCAGCAAAAACTGGCAGGCCCAGATTCGTAGAAACCAGCGCGCCAAACGGCATGTCAACAGTGAATGACCCCAAGGTCGTGCGGATAGGGGACAAGACGCCTTTCAGCGCAGCGTGAGCAGCGATCGCAAATGCCGCAAGAACGAAAAGCGCGCGCAGGTTGCCGGTGGCGGTGAGAACGGTCAGGCGAGATACGCATCCCCGGGTTAGAACCATGCCTACGCCAAAAGCGAGGCCACCAAGCACCACAGCCACAAGAGGCAACGACGCGGAGGTGAAGCGGTGGTCATCCAGCTGCACCAACCCGAATGCATTCGCGATCAGAAATCCAACCACCGCTGCGGCAAAACCGGTAATCCATACACCTGCGGCTGTACCGCGTTCGGTTAAATCTCCGGCAACGGCACGTCGCAAACAGAACCGTGAGATCTGCGCAGCTACACCGAAAATCAG
>JAPPOI010000162.1:12538-24167 GCA_028818055.1 Boseongicola sp. | reverse complement strand
CCGATCGATGAATCGATCGAAGATACATGGCGCCGCATTGCTCGGTCGTTGGCCAGTGTCGAAGCAGATCCCTCTGATTGGGAAGCGAAGTTTTATGATGCGCTGGAGGATTTCAAATTCCTGCCAGCAGGACGGATCACCGCTGGCGTCGGCACAGATCGCTCGGTCACTCTTTTTAACTGCTTTGTCATGGGCACGATTCCGGACAGCATGGCCGGTATCTTCGACATGTTGAAAGAAGCTGCATTGACGATGCAGCAGGGCGGCGGCATCGGGTACGATTTTTCGACCATCCGTCCCAAAGGCGCTGGTGTGAAGGGCGTTGCGGCCGATGCCTCGGGTCCGCTCAGCTTCATGGATGTCTGGGACGCAATGTGTCGCACTATCATGTCCGCCGGCAGTCGGCGCGGCGCGATGATGGCGACGATGCGCTGCGATCATCCGGACATTGAAGACTTCATCACAGCCAAGTCCGACCCGGCACGGCTTCGGAACTTCAACGTCTCTGTATTGGTCACCGATCCGTTTATGGAAGCCGTGAAGGCCGATGGCCCCTGGGAACTGAGTTTTGGTGACCGCGTCTACAAAACAGTTCAAGCCCGTGATCTGTGGAACAAGATCATGCGTGCGACCTATGATTTTGCGGAACCTGGCGTGATCTTCATCGATCGCATCAACGCAATGAACAACCTTGCCTATTGCGAAACGATCAGCGCCACGAACCCTTGTGGTGAACAGCCATTGCCGCCTTATGGCGCCTGCTTGCTGGGCTCGATCAACCTTGCGCGGTTGGTTTTCAATCCGTTCGACGAGAAAAAGGCGCATGTCTGTGAAACTCAGCTTACCGAGCTGGTCACAACGGCGGTGCGGATGATGGACAACGTGGTTGATGCGTCCAAGTTCCCGCTGGAAGCGCAAGCACAAGAAGCACAGGCCAAGCGCCGCATCGGTCTTGGTGTGACGGGTCTGGCGGATGCGCTGTTGATGGTTGGTGCGCGCTATGGCTCGGAGGAAGCGGCGCGTCTGACCGAACAATGGCTGAAAACCATCGCCCGCGCCGCATATCTGGCGTCAGCGGCACTCGCTAAGGAAAAGGGGCCGTTCCCCTTGTTCGATGCGGAAAAATTCCTTGCGTCGGGCTCGATGCAGGAAATGGACGAAGATGTCCGCGATGAGATCGGTGAAAACGGAATCCGCAACGCACTTTTGACGTCAATCGCTCCGACGGGCACGATCAGCCTGTATGCTGGCAACGTCTCAAGCGGGATCGAACCCGTTTTTGCCTATTCCTACACCCGGAAGGTGCTTCAGAAAGACGGGTCGCGCACGGAAGAAGAGGTTGTCGATTACGCCGTCCAGATGTGGCGTGACATGCATGGTGATGTCGATTTGCCTGGTCACTTCGTGAACGCCCAGACGCTGGCCCCAGAAGACCATGTCCGCATGCAGGCGGCGGCCCAGAAGTGGGTCGACAGTTCCATCTCAAAAACGATCAACTGCCCGGAAGATATCGACTTTGAAGCCTTCAAAGATGTCTACATGCAAGCTTATGACACCGGCTGCAAAGGGTGCACCACCTATCGACCGAACGCGGTTACCGGAAGCGTTTTGGCCGTAAGCGAGACAAAAGACGAAGCCGAAACTCCGGCGCGGATCGCACCCGTTGCGGACGGCGAAGTGGTATATATTGCTGAGCCGCTTGACAGACCACAAACGCTTGAAGGCAGCACATACAAGCTCAAATGGCCCGACAGCGAGCATGCGATCTACATTACCATCAACGACATTGTGGTAGGCGGTCGTCGTCAGCCATTTGAGGTTTTCATCAACTCCAAGAACATGGAGCACTTTGCCTGGACTGTTGCCCTGACCCGCATGATTTCAGCTGTATTCCGGCGTGGCGGTGATGTGTCGTTTGTCGTCGAGGAAATGAAAGCCGTGTTTGATCCGCGTGGCGGCGCGTGGATGCAGGGCAAATACGTGCCATCGATCCTGGCCGCCATTGGCGGCGTGATTGAACGGCATTTGGTTTCGATCGGTTTCATCGAAGGCGAGGGCATGGGTCTGAAAGAGGACCCCCGCGCTCAGGTGGTTAACCTCGGCGAAAACCGCGGTCCGGCATGCCCGAATTGCGGTCAATTCACCATGCAAATGATTGAAGGTTGTATGACGTGCTCAAGCTGCGGGCACTCCAAGTGCGGCTAGGACGAGCATTCGTCAATTACGTTCTGGTTCTGCTTCCGTGTTTAAGTTTTGCGAGCTCTCTGCACGCCGAAGAGCTTGGTTGGGCATGGGGTTTGTCGAACGACTCAATCGGTGACTGGCATGATCGCTGGCAAAGCTCGTCGGTTGAGATTGCCCGATTGCAGGGCACTGCATGGCAGGGCAGAGCGCCCACCCGTTTCGGCGATTTACTCGAGTTCAGGTTTCGGTCGGACATCCTGACGCCAGAGCGATTGAACATTGTCGTTCCTTCAGATCGGCGCCACGCAGGGGTGTTGTCGTTTGGTATCCATAGTTACGCCGAACGCAATGAATTTGAGATGCGCGCCGGAGTGGATTTGACCGTGATCGGCCACCAAACGGGACTGTATGCCTTTCAAACTCAACTTCATGAACTCCTTGGCTTTACCATCCCCAACTTGGCCGGTGTGTTTGAAATTGAAGATCAGATCTCGATTGATCTGAGCGGCGAAGTGGCAATGCGTTTTGACTTCGGAGACATTGATTTCATCCCATTCATCGAAGCACGCCTCGGGACTGAAGACATGCTTCGCGTCGGAGTAGATTTTGAGCTTGGGTTGGGATTTGCGGATGATCTGTCTTTGCGGACCGTCGCAACCGGGCAACGCATTCCTTACGGTCTTGGCGCGGGCGGGACGGGTTTGACCCTGACGGTCGGAGCCGACACCGCCATTGTCAACGAGAGCGTCTATTTGCCCTCGGATCTCGGCTATGTGCTGACACCACGCCACAGGATCCGCGGGGGGCTTCGATACACCAAAAACAACCTGTCCGTGTTCTATGGATTGTCCTGGCTAGGCGAAGAGTTCGAGGCGCAATCAAGTGGCCAGTTCGTTGGAACCATCCACGTCAGTACTCGCTTTTGATCCGAGACGTTCCGTTGCATCGCTGACTCAGCTCCAACGTACTCGAAGAAAAAGACTTTTCAGCGCGAATCACCCCTGCTAAGCATTCACAAAACGATATAAAAAATATCGAGGCAGGTAAGATGAACATGATGGCGCGCCCAAAGGGCACGTTCGTCATTTCGTGGTCGCAGACCGAGATCGACGGACTTTCGGGGTCGCCGGTTTCCGCGGTTGAACGCGGAACCGCATGGCGTTGGACAGGGGAACCTGTTCGCATTGACGCCGCTACCCAATTTGACGCTCACGCATATGATATGGACGATGACCGATTGCGACGGCATGCCGCCGCAGGTGCTCGGAAGATTGTTGGACGTGCGTTGGTTCGCGAAGGCGTGCGTACGCCATTCCTTGAAGATGAAACCTCGATGGACCAGAGCTTCACGCTCACTGACGGAGCCAAATCTTGGGTCGCAACACTCATCGACATGCCGGAGATCGCCCGCCCGTTGTTGATGTTCGTTGGAGAGATGCCGCCTGCAGACACGGCTTTGTGGGTGCTGCAGGCCGTCGAAGCACCGTCAAGGCTGCGTTACCTTCACGACGAGCAAGAGGGTGTTGTTTGTTTTACGCCGGGTACGTGGCTTGAAACGCCCGAGGGTCCCCGCGCGATCGAAGAACTTGTGGCGGGTGACAAGATCGTCACCAAGGATCACGGAGCGCAGGAAATCCTTTGGGTTGGGCACCGTCATGTATCGGGTGCAAGGCTTTATGCGATGCCTGATCTGAGACCGGTCCGCATCCGCCAAGATGCGCTTGGAAATGGCCGCCCGACCGAAGATCTTATTGTATCGCCGGATCATCGCATGCTGGTACAAGGCGCTGCAGCATTGGCGCTATGGGGCGAACATGAAGTGCTGGTTGCCGCACGCGATCTGATCGACGACATGCGCATCACGCGGGACCTGTCGGCAAAGTCGGCGACTTACATTCATCTCTTGCTTCCGCAGCATGGAATATTGGTCGCGAATGGAATGGAAACCGAAAGCTTCCATCCAGGCGCCACGTCACTAAGTTCCGTCGCAGACGACCAACTTGATCGGCTCTTTGATGTGATACCAGAATTACGGCTGGATGCTGATGCATATGGGCCAATGTCGCGTCGCGTTCTAAGTCGTGCCGAGGCCGCACTGGTCGCCCGCGTAAGCTGAGTTTTACCGTACAGTAAGCCATTGACAGCTCAATAAAGCCTGCGTATAGCGCGGGCTTCATTGGTGTTGGTGGACCCCGCAAGGGGAACCCTGTCACCCCGGCAAAATCCGGGGAGAGGACAACGCCCTTCGAAACTTGAAACGAAGGAGATCAGTCGATGTCAAAGAGAACGGCTGCCAAATACAAAATCGACCGCCGGATGGGCGAGAACATCTGGGGACGTCCAAAATCACCTGTTAACCGTCGTGAATACGGACCTGGCCAACACGGTCAGCGCCGCAAAGGCAAAATGTCTGACTTTGGCCTGCAGCTGCGCGCCAAGCAGAAGCTGAAAGGCTACTACGGCGATCTGACAGAAAAGCAGTTCAAGCGCATCTTTGCGGAAGCTGCTCGGGTTAAAGGCGACACTGGCGAGAACCTCATCGGTCTGCTGGAGCGCCGTCTTGATGCTGTTGTCTACCGCGCCAAGTTCGTGCCAACCGTTTTTGCTGCCCGCCAGTTCGTGAACCATGGCCACGTCAAGGTGAACGGCCAGAAGGTCAACATCCCATCCTACCGCGTGAAGGAAGGCGACGTTATCGAAATTCGTGATCGCTCGAAGCAGTTGGCGATCGTTCTGGAAGCTGCCCAGCTGCCTGAGCGCGATGTGCCAGACTACATCGAAGCTGACCACTCGAAGATGACAGCGACGTTCGTTCGCACACCTGGTCTTGGCGATGTGCCATATCCGGTCATGATGGAACCAAACCTCGTCATCGAATATTACGCTCAGAACTAAGTTCTGGCGTACGCTGAAAGACGTAAGGCCGCCCAATGGGCGGCCTTTTCTTTTGAACTAATACCAGAGCGCGCGAACTGATCGCACTCCGATCAAAACACAGGATTTAACTTCCGGGGGCTTGATAAGCGCCTGCCAGAGCCTTTGCTTTTTCCTGCATCTTGGTGAACTCGGCCGAGGTGAATGCTCGTGAAGTTCTAAGATTTGTCGCGGCGCCACTTGCGCCTGCCACCATGAGGCCAGCCAGCAAGTCCTCAGGGTTATCGATAGAAATCGTCATGATGAAGTCGTGCTCGCCTGTCGTGACATAAAAACTCTCAAGTTTACCTCCGGCCGCTTCAACAATACTACGCGATGCGGCTTCGCGATCTGCGGGGGCTTCAATCATACCCTTCATGGCCGCGGACGAATAATTTCCGGTCAAAACAAATCTTGGCATAGTCTTCTCCTTCAGGGGCCCAACAAGAGCCGCCCGGGTACACCATGTCCCGATAATTCCAGCAGTCGTGTTTCCCCCTACTCTGGGTTTACCACAGATCTCTACATTCCCAAAAATGGGCGATTTCTAAAGCAGTGACCGCCAATCATTGTGCTTTGGCTGGAAGCCCAAACGCTCTTTTGCGCGGTCGTTTGCATAAAACGTCTCTGTTTCGCCGAGGTCCTTGGTCGTCGGTACGCCTTCATAGAAGTTTTGCAGCAGCTCGCCGCTTGGTGTCGCAACAGAAAGCGTGTCGTTTGAGACGTTGAAAATCTGATAGCCAAGACCGTCAGTATTCAGACAGCACTCCACCATATGCCCGAGATCTCGTGCATCGATATACGCAAAGATATTTCGCAACCTTAACTTCGGGTTTTCGACATAGGACGGGAAATTCTCTGCGTACTCGTGCGGTTCAATGACGTTGTTGATGCGCAGCCCGTAAATGTCGAAACCGCTCCGTCGCTGAAAGCTCTTTGCCGTGACTTCGTTGGCCACCTTGGACATGGCATAGCTGTCTTCGGGGATCGTTGGATGGTCTTCGTCGATGGGAAGATATTCCGGCTTCCTTTCGCCATCTGCAAAGCAAATGCCGTATGTGGTTTCGCTTGAAGCAAAGATGATTTTCTGAACGCCGGCTTTCACAGCGGCATCTATAACGTTGTAGGTGCCAAGCACATTGACGCGAAAACATTCATTGTCGCTTGCAATCAAAATGCGCGGAACAGCGGCGAAATGGACGACTGCATCAAATTTTGGAACACCGTTTCCGGGCTCAAGCTCATCAAAGCCCACGTAGGAATTCATCACGTCAAACATCTGCCCAGCATCAGCGATGTCGGCAATGCGGTTCTCAACACCCGGCATGTCGAGCGGTGTGAGATCGACGTTCAGAACGCGATGACCGAGGTCTGTAAGGTATTTGACAGCGTGGCGACCGGCCTTCCCAGAGCCGCCAGTGAACAAAATGCGCAAGATTATCCCTCCTCGACAAAGAGAGGACATATTGAGCCGTGCGAATGAAGATTGAAAGGGACAAACGAAAAAACGCCCGGGTTGCCCCGGGCGTTTCAACATTCAATAGATGAGCGGCTTAAGCGGCTTGCGCTGCGGCCTTGCTGCCATAAAATGTCTCTCCGGCTTCAGCCATTTTCCGCAGCATATCTGGCGTTGCAAACCGATCTCCGTGCGCAGATGTAAGCGCGTCGCAGATTTCAACGGCTTTGTCTGTCCCGATCATGTCCAACCAGCTGAATGGTCCACCGGACCACGGCGCGAAACCCCATCCAAGGATTGCTCCAACGTCGCCCTCACGAATGTCGAGAAGCACATTCTCTTCAAGTGCACGCACAGCCTCAAGAACCTGAGCCATCATCAAACGATGCTGCACTTCGATCAGGTCCGGTTGCTGGTCTGCCACCGGATACTGACCGGAAAGGTCCTGCCACAGCCCAGTGCGCTTTCCAGCATCATCGTAGCTATAAAAACCAGCCTTGTTCTTGCGTCCCAGTCGGTCTTGGTCAGCCATCCAGAACAACACTTCGTCTACGGCCTCATTTCCATATGCATCGCCAAGTGCAGCCTTGGTCGCTTTTGCAATCTTTACGCCAAGATCGATCGACGTTTCGTCGGTCAACTGCAGCGGTCCAAGTGGGAAGCCCAGCAACTTTGCTGCGTTCTCGATCAGTGCCGGTTCGACCCCTTCGCCGACCATCCGGATGCCTTCGTTGATGTACGGAATGATGCAACGGTTGGCATAGAAGAAGCGTGCGTCATTGACGACAATTGGCGTCTTCTTGATCTGGCGAACGTAATCCAGTGCTTTTGCGACCGCACGATCACCGGTTTCTTTGCCCTTGATGATCTCAACCAAGAGCATCTTGTCCACTGGCGAAAAGAAGTGGATGCCGATGAACTGCTCCGGTCTTGCGCTCGCCTTCGCAAGCTCTGTGATCGGCAAGGTCGATGTGTTGGTCGCAAAGATGCAGTCGCCGCCCACAACAGCCTCAACCTTCTGGGTCATCTCGGCCTTCACGCCAGGGTCTTCGAAGACCGCTTCAACGATCAGATCGCAACCGTTCAAAGCCGAAAGATCGGTTGTGGCAGTGATGCGACCCAGAACCTCGGCCTTCTTTTCCTCGGTCACGCGCTTGCGGCTCATGCCCTTGTCCAGAATGCCTTCGGAATAGCTTTTGCCCTTGTCCGCAGCTTCTTGATTTTGGTCGATTAGTACGACCTCAATACCGGCGTTCGCGCTTACGTAGGCGATGCCGGCGCCCATCATTCCAGCACCAAGCACGCCGACTTTTGCGACCTTTTGGTCTTCAACAGCCGGGCGGTTTGCGCCCTTTTCCAACGCTTCTTTGTTGATAAAGAGCGAACGGATCATCGCGCTGGACGTTGGATTCATGAGGACCGATGTGAAGTGCCGCGCTTCAATACGCAGCGCCGTGTCAAACGGAACCATCGCTCCTTCGTAGATCGAGCTCAGCAATGCTTTAGCGGCGGGATAAACACCTTTGGTTTTGCCGTTGATCATGGCGCTTGCGCCGACAAATGTCATGAAACCCTGAGGGTGGTAAGGAGCACCACCGGGCATCTTCCAACCCTTTTGATCCCAGGGTTTGACGATGTCGGCATCAGTGGCGTTCAAGACCCATTCCTTTGCCTTCGTCAGCAGTTCGTCTGCAGGTACAACCTCGTCAACAAGCTGCGCTGATTTTGCTTTGGCTGGTGCCAGCATCTTGCCTTCCAGCAGAACCGGAGCTGCCGCCATTGCTCCAACCATCCGCGAATAGCGCGTTGTGCCGCCGGCCCCGGGAAACAACCCGACCAAAATCTCAGGCAGGCCAATGCGACCTTTCGGTGTGTCGGCCATGAAGCGGCGATGGCAAGATAGTGCGATTTCGGTGCCAATGCCGGCGCACAAACCGGGGATAGCACACGCTATCGGTTTACCGCCTTTGTTGGTCTTGGCGTCCATTCCAGCACGCTCAATTTTTCGCAGAATGCGGTGTCCGTTCATGATGAAGTCGAACAGGGCAGGCGCCGGATTGTCGCCAGCTTCATTGCGAATGTTGGCAAGAACGTTCAAATCCATGCCGCCGGCAAACGAGTCCTTGCCAGATGTAATAACGATGCCCTTTACGGCGTCATCGCTTAATGCGTCATCCACAAATCCTTCAACCAGAGCGAAGGCCTCGCGGGTCAAAACATTCATCGACTTGTTGGGGACGTCCCAAGTGATAACGGCAACGCCATCATCGTGCAGCTTGTATGTGAAGTCCGTCATTAAGAGACCCTTTCCGTACGCAGGGGTGCCGCCGTCAAGGCGGAAACGATTGAGAGATTTTGAGGAAGGATGCGGCTAGGCGCCGGTGCTAGTGCCGGGTTTCCGCGAGTTGTGGTTGTGAAAACGGCAGACCCAGTCGTAAAATCTCGAGGCTTTCCAACTGGAGCAATCCGTCTCGCCCTTCCCAGCAAAGGAAACGACACAGGCTGTACTCGAGCTCCTGCCCAAAATGATCCCGAAACGACTGACGAACCATGACCGGAAACCGGCCGTTCTTGTTTTCGCCAATTTCCACGACGTCGATCGACATTGATTGGGCGCCGGCATTGTGCAGGTCCCGTTGTCTCCCACGAAGGTAGTCCTTGGTTTCTTGTGGAGACTTCTCCACGCGAATGTCGCCGTCGACGAAGATCGAAAACGGATAGGTATGCGTTATGTCGACCCAATCCAGGTCGTCTTGCAGAACGGCCGATGCCATCCAGCGAAAAAATGCCACCGTCCGGTCCAAAACGCCCCCTCAAACGCAAACCTTCAGCGGGCCCAAATCCTATGAGCTTCGCAAACCTAAGGTTACGTTGCGTCATTTTCCTAAAAGTTGCAATTATTTCCATGCGCTCGCGCATTTGGTTAAACACGCTCGATTATGGTTGCAGCGCCCATGCCACTTGCAACGCATAGTGTAGCAAGGCCAATTTCTTTGTCCTGCCGCTCAAGCTCGTCGAGAAGGGTACCGATGATAATGGCACCAGACGCGCCAAGCGGGTGACCCATAGCAATTGCGCCGCCATTTACGTTCAAAACGTCATGATCAACGTCAAACGCTTGCATAAAGCGCAAAACAACCGACGAGAAAGCCTCGTTGACTTCAAAGAGATCAATGTCACCGATCGCCATCCCGCTGTCTTTCAGGATTTTCTGCGTCGCCGGAACTGGTCCGGTGAGCATAATCGTCGGGTCAGTGCCAATTTTGGTCGTCGCCCGAATTCTTGCCCGTGGTTTCAGGTCCTGAGCCTCGCCAAACTCTTTTGATCCGATGAGAACGGCTGCAGATCCGTCAACGATGCCCGAGCTGTTGCCCGCGTGGTGGATGTGATTGATTTTCTCAAGATGAGGATACTTCATCATCGCGACCGCATCAAAACCGGGCATCACT
This sequence comes from Boseongicola sp., assembly GCA_028818055.1. Lineage (GTDB taxonomy): Bacteria > Pseudomonadota > Alphaproteobacteria > Rhodobacterales > Rhodobacteraceae > JAPPOI01. The sequence goes on along the minus strand of JAPPOI010000162.1, from coordinate 14,165 downwards.
TCGCCCTGATCTTTGAATGATGCTTTCAGACCGCCAAGCGCCTGCATGTCGGTGCCGGGGCGCATGTATTCGTCGCGATCCAGAATGGTCAGGCCGTTTTGGTCTTTGATCTCGACGATAGATTTCTTGAAGCGTCCATCTTCCCAAGCGGCTGCCGCGCGTTTCTGACTTTCGACGGCGAACGCATCGGCGTCGTCACGCGAGAAACCATACTCTGTCGCGATGATGTCTGCCGAAATGCCCTGAGGCACGAAGTACGTGTTCATCGCCACGCTTGGATCCACGGCGATGGCAGCGCCATCTGACCCCATCGCGACGCGGCTCATACACTCGACACCACCTGCGATATAAGCGTCACCCGCGCCGCCTTTGACCTGGTTGGCCGCAAGGTTGACTGCTTCCATGCCGCTTGCACAGAAGCGGTTGATCGAAAGTCCCGGAATGCGCTCATCCAGTTTTGAAGCAAGAACCGAGGTCCGCGCCAGGCAACCACCTTGCTCTTTGACCTGTGTAGCATTGCCCCAAATTACGTCTTCCACGACGTGGCCATCCAGGCCATTGCGATCTGCCACTGCGTTCAGCATGTCTGCCGACAGTTTCACTGGCGTGACTTCATGCAAACTTCCGTCGCTGCGGCCCTTGCCGCGCGGCGACCGAATTGCATCGTAAATAAAAGCGTCGCGCATCATGCTCTCCTTGCCTCAGGCTTTCTTTTTCGGAAAAGCCGGTTCCATTAGGTCAAACGGATGTTTCCACCCGGGTAGTGCTTCGATCCGGGTTAGCCATGCATCAATCGCGGGCCAGTCAGATCGATCGAAGTCGAAAGATTCGTTGTAAAACAAGTAGCTGCAGCAGCTAAAGTCGGCATTCGTGACGCCACGTCCGACCATCCAGTCACGCTGCGTCAAATGCTTTTCAAGGACTGAAAGCGCCACTTTCTGTCGACCCTTGAGAAAAGCGATAACGTCGTCCGAACGATGTGCCGGCGACAGGAAATTCATTTGAAATCGAAGAACACCGGTGTTGCTGGACATCTTGTGATTGTCCCAAAGCACCCAACGCAACACGTCGCGGGCTTCTTCTGGTGTTTCGCCGCCAAACTTGCCCGTCATCTTGCTGATGTGGTCCAGGATCACACCGGATTGTGTCAGCGTTAGGTCACCGTCCACAAAGACCGGTGCCTCTGCCATGCTGTTCAGTGTGTCCTTGTATTCAGCGCTGCGCGCTTCACCATTGAAGAAGTCGACGAAGACTGGCTCCCACTCCAATCCAGATAGCTCAAGAGCGAGGGCAACTTTGTAGCTATGGCCGCTTTCGGCAAAGCAATGCAGCTGGATCATAATTGAAGGTCTCCCTTGGTCTTCTTTTTCGCATCGAAATGCCTGATGCGGATCGTTTTAGAAATTCAGATGCGTAGATGAACAGTTGCCTTCTTTGGTGGGCGTGGTGGCTTATCGCTTTCGCTGATCCAACTCGGCGTTGAACAAACGAAGTCGGGTCGCGAGGTTTTCGTGATCCATCACCGAATTGAAGTTTTCGAAAAGAAAGCTCAGTGCCTCACCTTCATCCAGACCCGCCTCGTTGGCAAAAGACCTAAGTCGGCGATAGCAATCATCGGTCATGGCAA
>JAPPOI010000162.1:0-12528 GCA_028818055.1 Boseongicola sp. | reverse complement strand
ACCTCAGTCGGCGATAGCCATCCGCGCTCATGGCAACAGGGAAGCGGCGGGTCAGGCGAAGGCGTTTCGGCATCGAACCTCTCAGAAGTTGGCGGCGTCCAGCGTCATCACAGGTTCAGCACCTGATTGGATGCGCGCCAGATGCGTACCGGTCATCGGTAGTTGCCGCGCCATGTAATAACGTCCAGTTTCAATTTTCGAGTTATAGAAATCGGTGTCAGACGCGCCGCCTTCAAGGGCATCCATCGCAGCTTTCGCCATCTGCGCCCACATGTATCCCATGGCGACCTGACCAAAGAGATGCATGAAGTCGTACGAACCGGAGAGCGCGTTGTTCGGGTTCTTCATTCCTTCGGCCATGAAATACATTGCAGCAGCCTGAAGGTCTTTCGACGCGGTTTTCAACGGGTCAAGGAAACCGGTCTTCAAAGCTTCGTTGCCCTCGTTCTCCTTGATGAAGCGCTTGATCAACTCAAAGAACGCCATCATGGCCTTGCCGCCATTTGCCGGAAGTTTCCGTCCAATCAGGTCAAGTGACTGAATCCCATTCGTGCCTTCATAGATCATCGCAATGCGTGCATCCCGGACGAATTGTTCCAGACCCCACTCCTTCGTGAAGCCCGAGCCACCAAGTGTTTGCTGAGCAAGGACACAGGTTTCAAACCCTTTGTCCGTCAAAAAACCTTTCATGACCGGGATCAGAAGCGAAACCATATCATCCGCTTCCTGATCATCCATGCGGTGATAACGGTCAATCAGGGACGAACCCCAATACACCAGCGCACGGCCGCCCTCGACCATGGACTTCTGGTCCAACAGGTTCCGGCGAACATCAGGGTGAACGATAATCGGGTCGGCTGGGCCGTCGGGATTCTTAACCCCTGTGACGTCCCGCCCTTGGAGCCTGTCACGCGCAAACGCGAGTGCATTCTGGTAGGCAATCTCGCCCTGACCATACCCTTGAAGGGCCACAGAAAGACGGGCTTCGTTCATCATGGTGAACATCGCACGCATGCCTTTGTGTTCCTGCCCGACGAGCCATCCTGTCGCGCCGTCGTAGTTCATGACACACGTGGCATTGCCGTGAATGCCCATCTTTTCTTCCAAGCCGCCGCAAGTAACAGCGTTTCTGTCCCCAAGGCTGCCGTCTTCCTTCACAAGGAACTTTGGCACCACGAACAGGGAAATACCTTTAACGCCTTCCGGTCCGTCCGGGATCTTCGCGAGCACAAGGTGAACAATGTTTTCCGCCAGATCGTTCTCACCGCCCGAGATCCAAATCTTCTGGCCAGTAATCTTGAAGCTGCCGTCATCTTGCGGCTCTGCCTTTGTACGAATGAGACCCAAATCGGTACCGCAGTGTGGCTCGGTCAGGTTCATCGTTCCCGTCCATTCACCAGCATAAAGCTTCGGAAGATAGGTTTCTTTCTGTTGATCTGATCCGTGTGCGTGAATTGCAGATGCTGCGCCGTGGCTAAGGCCCACGTACATCTGGAACGCCATGTTTGCGGTCGAGAACAATTCACCGGTGGCTGTATTCAACAGATGCGGCATTCCCTGGCCGCCGTACTCTGCATCGCAATCAAGGCCCATCCACCCGCCTTCTGCCATTTGGGTGAAGGCATCTTTGAATCCTTCAGGGGTTCGCACGACCCCGTTCTCCAACGTGCAGCCTTGTTCGTCGCCGACCGAATTCAATGGCTGCAGCACGTTTGCAGCAATTTTTCCGGCTTCCTCAAGCACGGCTCCCGTGAAGTCTTTTTCCAGTTCGTCGTAACCAGGAATGTCGCTTTCGGTGACCTTCATCAGGTCATGCAAGAGAAACTGGATGTCTTTGACGGGAGGTGTGAAAGATGGCATTTCAGGCGTCCTCGAATTGGTAAACTATTATTCTGCAGCTGTTTTTTGCGGATTTGTCAGATCAGTGATGTGGCTTTCGCCCCACTCAAGCTGCTGACGAAGATCGTCGATGGCGATGTTCAATTCGTCGCGCTGGCGGATCATGTCGTTCAGCCGTTCTTGTCCAAGAACGAATGCGCGCTTCATCTGAGCCAGGTTCTGCGACTGTGGATTGTACAGATCGAGAAGTTGACGGATGTCTTCCAAGCTGAACCCAAACCGTTTTCCACGCAAAATCAGCTTCAATCGTGCGCGGTCGCTTCGGGTGAAAAGCCGACGCGAGCCCTGACGAATAGGGAAAAGCAGCTCTTTCGCTTCGTAAAACCGCAACGTGCGCGGAGTGACACCGTAAGCGTCACACATTTCGCGAATTGTCATCGTGTCCGTAGACATGGGATAGCTCCGATCTGTTGAGGCCATGAAATGCCTATGCGATCTTGCGATCACAAGATTTGTTTACGTTAACGTAAACGTAACGCTGCGTCACAACCTGAAGCGCGAAAAATGTGAAATTTCGACGTGGCGTCGCGGAACAGATTGTTGCGCTTAACCGAGCTCTTTTAAGATATCGTCACGTTGTTTTTTGAGCTCGTCGATGGTCTCGTCAAGTTGCAAGCGTTCTTTTTCAAGCACTTCAAGTTGACGATCGGCAAGCCTGACAAACTCCGAAAGCTGAGGTTCAGTACCTTTTTGCTCGTAGATCAGCAGCCATTGCCGGATTTCTTCAAGGCTGAAGCCCCATCGCCGCCCACGCAGGATCAGGGTCATGCGTGCGACCTCGCGTGGGGTATAAAAGCGTGATCGGCCTTCTTTGTCGGGGGCCAATAATTCAATGTATTCGTAATACCGCAGGGTCCGCGGAGTTACATCGAACTTCTCGCACATCTCTTTAAAAGAAAGACGTTCAGTCAAGCGTGCCTCCCTGCTTATGGAAGATTAGACCGAAGCTGTTTCAGGATCAATCGCGGGGCCAACGGACTTGCTACTTTTGCATTTGGCTGATTGATACGTGTCACGAAAGGCAAGAAGTTCATGGCGGACGATCGAATAGCGCAAGTTGCGCGCCAGTTCATTGAGAGCATTCCTCATGCCCGGGAATTGGGTATGTCCTTCGTCTCGATTGGCGACGGCATTGCCGAACTGACCATGCCTTACGATGACCGCCTGATCGGTGATCCAAGAACCGGGGTCATACACGGTGGGGCCATCTCGACTTTGATGGACACCTGCGGAGGTGCTGCTGTCATGTGCCATCCTTCCAACCCCGGTGGCACGGCAACGATTGATCTTCGCATTGACTATATGCGCGCCGCGACTCCGGGGCAGGCCATTACTGCCCGGGCAACCTGTTATCACGTTACGCGCTCTGTGGCGTTTGTCCGTGCGGTAGCTCTCGACGACGACGTAGAAAATCCTGTTGCGGCGGCGACGGGGGCATTCACTGTTGAAGCTGGGCGAAAGGCAAAAAATGCGTAAGCAGCCCGAGCCTGTTCAGATTGTGAAAGAGCGTCGCGACAAGACGTTGGCGGCACTCGTCGAAGGTATTCCCTATCTTCAGTTCCTTGGGATTGAATTTGAACGCCACGGTGATGAACTAACGGCAATTCTTCGCTATGACGACAAGCTGATTGGCAACCCGATACTTCCGGCGCTCCATGGCGGTGTCACCGCTGCATTTCTGGAAACGACAGCCATCATTGAACTTGGTTGGCAACGCCTTTGGCGAGAGATGGAAAGCGGGCGCATTACGGCAGAGGGCCTCGACCCCGCGGATTTGCCTCGCATGCCGAAAACCATCGACTTCACGGTTGATTATCTTCGTTCCGGTCTTCCTCGCGACGCTTATGCGCGCGCCCGCGTCACCAGATCCGGCAGGCGATACGCGTCAGTTCATGTTGAGGCGTGGCAGGATAACAGGTCGCGTCTTTACGCGCAGGCGACTGGACACTTCATGATGCCGCCCGAGGCGGATCCATCAGATGGATGAAGCCGAACTAAGCCACCGGCGCATCCTAAAAATCGCACTTCCCATCGTCCTGTCGAATGCGACTGTGCCAATCCTTGGTGCAGTCGACACTGGCGTGGTGGGTCAAATGGGTGAGGCAGCACCTATCGGAGCTGTCGGAATTGGCGCCGTCATCCTGTCTACGCTTTATTGGGTTTTTGGGTTTCTCCGGATGGGCACGACCGGGTTGGTGGCTCAGGCACGGGGGGCTGGTGACGCACCCGAAACCGGCGCGCTGTTCATGCGTGGCTTGTTGATCGGTGTTGCTGGTGGGGTCCTTTTCATCGCCTTGCAATGGATATTGTTTTGGGGCGCGTTCGCGCTTGCACCAGCATCTGACGAAGTGGAAAGTCTTGCGCGCGACTATCTGAGAATCCGTATCTGGGGCGCCCCAGCGACCATCGCGCTTTACGTCATAACCGGTTGGCTTATCGCCTTTGAACGCACGCGCGGAGTGCTGGTGCTCCAGCTTTGGATGAACGGTTTGAACATCGTTTTGGATCTGTGGTTCGTGCTTGGTTTGGGTTGGGGCGTTGAAGGCGTGGCGATTGCGACGCTCATTGCCGAATGGACAGGTCTAGCTCTTGGACTTTGGCTCTGCCGCGCTGCATTCAAAGGCAACCAATGGCGCGACTGGGTCAGGATTTTTGATTCAGCGCGCCTAAAGCGGATGCTTGTCGTGAACACCGACATCATGATCCGGTCGGTGGTTTTGACCGTGTCATTCACGACGTTTCTGTTTGTAGCCGCCGATCTGGGCGATGTTACGCTCGCCGCCAATCAGGTCTTGCTTCAATTTCTGGAAATAACGGCATTTGCTCTGGATGGATTTGCGTTTTCGGCAGAAGCATTGGTCGGCCAAGCTGTTGGCGCGCGACGTCGAATGACCGTGCGCCGAGCTGCTGTGATGTCGTCGCAATGGGGCGCCGGTGGGGCGGTGTTGCTGGGTGTGTTTTTCTGGGCCGCAGGTCCATGGCTGATTGATTTGATGACGACCTCGCCCGAGGTCCGGATTGAAGCGCGGTCATACCTGATCTGGGTGGCGCTTGCCCCCGTTCTGGGAGCGGCGAGTTGGATGTTGGACGGCATCTATTTTGGCGCGACATGGACGCGCGAAATGCGGATCGCGATGCTTCAGTCCGTTGCTATCTATGTGGTGGCACTCTTCGTGCTTGTTCCAACGCTTGGCAATCACGGTCTATGGCTTGCGCTGATGGTGTTGAATGTGACGCGCGGCATCACCTTGGGTCTTAGATATCCGGCGTTAGAAGCCAAAGTCTGACCGGCGTTTTAAAGAATCTCGAGCACCGCTTCAGGTGGGCGTCCTATGGCCGCTTTGCCATTTGCGAATACAATTGGACGCTCAATCAGGATTGGCGCTTTGGCCATCGCCGCAATTAAAGCGATTTCATCGTCTGATTTTGACAGGCCCATTTCGCGAAATACCGCTTCGCCGGTGCGCATCATATCAATTGCCGGAACGTCCAGTTTCCCAAGGGTTGCGGCAATTTCGTCTGCATTGGGTGCGTCTTGTAGATAGAGCCGAACCTCTGGTGCGACTCCGTTTTCTTCCAATATTGCAAGGGTTTGACGCGATTTCGAACAACGTGGATTGTGCCAAATTATAACGCTCATAACCAATCCTCCACCCCAGTTCCCACGGCGCTGTCCAAGGTCTCAAACCCATCGTGAGCGAGCATCTCGTCTAGCCCTCGGACGATGCGATCCACGGATGAAATCCCCAAGTACACCATCGCTGTATAAAGCTGCACGGCTGATGCGCCGGCCTTAATTTTTGCATAGGCATCGGCGGCGGATGAAACACCACCAACACCGATCAATGGCAGCGCACCGCTCGTTTCCTTGTAAAGGCGTGCAAGAACGCGCGTTGACGGGACGAACAGCGGGCGACCCGACAGCCCACCAGCCTGATCGCGATGGCGACTTTTCAATCCCTCGCGTGCCAGCGTCGTGTTTGTCGCAACAATGCCCGCAATTCCTGTCTCAACGGCAACGGCTGCGATTTCAGCGATTTCGGGGTCACTGAGATCAGGTGCGATTTTTAGAAAGACAGGGACCTCGCCACGCACGTCGGTCACGGCCGTCAAAACGGCACGAAGCGCTTCCTTCCCTTGCAAGTCTCGAAGCTTTTCAGTGTTCGGTGACGACACGTTGACGGTCGCAAAATCGACGTGAGGGGCCGCCAGCCGAAGTACCTCGGCAAAGTCGCGGGCCTTGTCGGCGCTATCTTTGTTTGCGCCAAGATTAAGACCAACCGGGACTTTGCCCTTTTCGCGCTGCGCCAGACGCTCAACGATGGCTTCCATGCCTTCGTTGTTGAAACAAAATCGATTGATGGCCGCCCGGTCTTTTGTCAGACGGTACAATCGAGGTTTGGGATTTCCCTCTTGCGGGCGTGGCGTTGCGGCGCCCACCTCGATGAAGCCAAAACCGCTTTCCGTCAGCGGGCCGACTGCTTCGGCATTTTTGTCGAACCCCGCGGCGAGTCCGATCGGGTTTTCCAGTTTCAGACCAGCGATTTCACACGCCAAACGCGGCGATGTGAAGGGCTCTTGCCGCGGCGCAAACGGCGTTTTGAGCGCGCGCAAAGCCAAACCATGCGCCACTTCCGGGTCGATTTGGCGGAGCGCCAACAAAGCAAGACGCTCAACCCGGCTCATACCACGCCTTCAGGCAGCGTGAGGCCGTTGGGGCCAAGTCGATAGCTGCGTGCCCAAGTGATGTCGGCCAGAGTCATCTGTCGGTACAAATGCGGGAAAAGTTGTCCGCCGCGGGAAGGCTCCCATTTCAGGTCGTCGCCAAGCGCTTCGGACTCCAGCGCAAGAAGCATGAGCCCGTCTTTGTCTGCGAAGTACTTTTCCGCCGTTTCTTCGACCTGGGCGGCTGTTGAAAAGTGGATATATCCGTCCGCCAAGTCGATGGGCGCACCGGATGTAACGCCAGCTTCGTGGAAAGCCTGCCATTCCTCGGCGAGAAATATCTTGAAAATCAGCATGGCTGCTCACTGAACCGGCATCGACGCAAGGTCAAGTGCCTTGAATCGCGTGAGGCTGTCATCTCGTTTTGACACTTCCGTCGTATCGCGCCATCGTCACCATATGAACCTGACAGGGGAGTTACCAAATGTTCACGCGATTCTTTGCAAGCGCGGCGGCCTTGGCGTTCAGCGCCGGAATGGCAAGTGCCGACTACAGCATCACAATTTTACACACCAACGATTTCCATGACCGGTTTGAGCCGATCAGCCGATTCAACTCAGGCTGCAAGGAAGAGGACAACCTGGAAGGCAAATGCTTCGGTGGCGCGGCACGTATGGTGACTGCGATTTCAGACGCAAAAGCTCGTCATGATAATTGGCTCCTGCTGGACGCAGGTGACCAGTTCCAGGGCACGCTCTTTTTCCAATACTACAAGGGCGATGTTCAGGCTGAAATGATGAACAAGCTTGGCTTTGACGCCATGGCTGTGGGCAACCACGAGTTTAACAATGGACCCGAGGGCCTGAAACGCTTTGTCGATCAGGTTGGATTCCCGGTCCTGATGTCCAACGCGGATATTTCCGGATCAAATGCACTGAACGGCCTGATTGAAAAATCTGTGGTCATTGAAAAAGCTGGAGAGAAGATCGGCATCGTCGGCGTTACGCCAAAGAACAACGATGAGCTGTCTTCGCCGGGCAAGAACATCATCTTTACCGACCCGTCACCGGCCATTCAGGCCGAAGTTGATAAGCTGACCGCTGATGGCGTGAACAAAATCATTGTTCTGAGCCACTCGGGTTTTCCAACTGATCTTGTGATTGCACAAAACACCACTGGTGTTGACCTGATCGTGGGCGGTCACTCGAACACGCTTTTGTCCAACACTGACGAAAAGGCGGCCGGTTCGTACCCTGAGATGATGAATGGCGTGCCAATCGTTCAGGCTTTTGCGTACGGCAAATACTTGGGCGAAGTCGTGCTAACCTTTGACGACGACGGCAATATTGTTTCGGCGAAAGGCGATCCGATCATTCTGGACGCTTCGGTAGCGGAAGATGCTGCGACCAAAGCGCGTGTCGCCGAACTTGCTGCACCATTGGACGAGATCCGTAATCGCGTTGTAGCAGAAGCTGCCGCGGCAATCGAAGGTGACCGTTCGGTCTGTCGCGTGGAAGAATGCCCGATGGGTAACCTCGTTGCGGATGCCATGCTCGATCGCGTTAAGGATCTGGGCATTGACGTTGCTTTCGCAAACTCGGGCGGTATCCGCGCTTCGATGGACGCTGGAGAAGTGACCATGGGCGAAGTCATGACTGTGCTTCCGTTCCAGAATACGCTTTCGACATTCTCAGCCAGCGGCCAGACATTGATCGACGCGCTTGAAAATGGCGTTAGCCAAGTCGAAGAGGTTGCTGGTCGTTTCCCACAAGTGGCCGGTATGAGCTTTACCTGGGATTCCTCAGCGGAGCCCGGCAGCCGTATTGTTGAAGTGAAAGTTGGTGGCGAGCCAATCGATCCTGCGGCGACATACGGTGTTGTGACCAACAACTATGTTCGCAACGGTGGCGATGGCTACGGAATGTTTGCGACCGCTGAAGATGCCTATGACTTCGGTCCGGATCTGGCAGACGTACTTGCAGAGTTTATGGCGGCCGGTGGTCCTGCCAATCCGCAGGTCGAAGGCCGCATCATGAAGAAGTAATGTTCGGACCGCTTTCGCGGTCCGACCTACCGGGAGGGCGCTGCCCTCCCGGACCCTCCCGGAGTATTTCCGCCAGAAAGAATTGATATGTGCGGCCGGTTTGCAATCACGCTTCCTGACGATGCGATGGCGTCGCTTTTTGAGGCGACACCCGCAAATGATCTGCCGCGTATTCCCAACTTCAATGTATGCCCGACCAACCAAATCCACGTCGTAACTTCGAGCGACGGTGTCCGGCATCTTGGGTCAATGCGATGGGGGTTCTTGCCCCATTGGTACAAGACGCCGTCAGATGGGCCGCTTTTGATCAACGCGCGATCCGAAACCATCGCCGATAAGCCAGCGTTCCGATCTGCCTGCCGTGAACGTCGTTGTTTGATCCCGGCGACGGGGTTTTACGAATGGACAAAAGACGGCGATGGAAACCGCTTGCCGTGGTACATTCGCAGCCCGGCGGAAGCGCCCATCGTTTTCGCAGGCATCTGGCAAAATTGGGAACGCGATGGTCAGGCGATCACAACCTGCGCGATTGTCACGACAGCTGCCAACGACACCATGACGTCTATCCATCATCGCATGCCAGTGATCCTTGACCATAGGGACTGGTCCAAATGGCTGGGCGAGGAAGGCAAGGGCGCGGCGACACTGATGCATGCACCGGCCGATGACACACTTGTTTTCCACCGCGTGGATCCAAAGGTGAATTCAAACAGGGCGAGTGGGCCGAATCTGATCGAGGCAATTGATTAGGAGTAACTCAAACCTTGCGCAGGCGGATCACGACATCGATCTTCGCAACCTCGGTCCCGTCGGGCGCGCTGGGCAGACGTTTGATTTCTAGCTGGTCTGCTGGTGCGTCGGTGAGTTTCGCGTCATCTTCCCAATAGAAGTGCGGGTGATCATCGGTCCGAGTGTCGAAATAGCTTTTCGATCCGTCCACGGTGACTTCCTGAAGCAGTCCGGCATCACAAAACGCCCGCAGCGTGTTGTACACGGTCGCAAGCGACACGGCGTCGTCACCGCACTGAGATGCGGCGTGCAGGCTTTCTGCTGTGACATGCCGATGCTGACCATCGCCAACCAAAAGCGACGCCAAGGCCAAACGTTGCCGCGTCGGACGAAGTCCGGCGGCACCAAGCCAATCAGTTACGCGTTCTTGCACGTCAGGTGACATTTCGGCTCCAAACCGTTGATGCCATGATTATATGCCTGTGATTGCGGCATTCAATCAGAAATGGCGAACGAAGACGATCTGTCACAGAACTGTCGCCTCTTGCGCCACAATCGCCGCCTTTGCTAAGGCGGGTCATGAAAATAAGGACGACACACGGGGCAGGCCAATGAGCGACTTTCCGACAAGTTTTGACAAAGAGGGCTTGCTGGCCTGTGCACGAGGTGAGCTGTTTGGGCCGGGGAACGCCCAGCTGCCTGCGCCGCCGATGCTGATGATGGATCGGATCACGTCGATCAGTGAGGATGGTGGCGAACATGGCAAGGGTCACGTCGTTGCGGAATTTGATATCAACCCCGATCTTTGGTTCTTTGACTGCCACTTTCCCGGCAACCCCATCATGCCGGGTTGCCTTGGTCTGGACGGTCTTTGGCAACTCACTGGTTTCAACCTTGGCTGGCGCGGCTGGCAGGGGCGCGGTTATGCGCTGGGCGTTGGCGAGGTGAAGTTGACGGGCATGGTGCGTCCGGATCGGAAGATGCTGACGTACTACGTTGATTTCACGAAGGCCGTACAAACCCGCCGACTGACAATGGGTGTGGCAGATGGACGTGTCGAGGCCGATGGCGAGACAATCTATCTCGTGAAAGACATGAAAGTCGCTCTGAGCGAAAGCTGACCGAATGTTTGACAGGCTGGCGCTGAAGCAATTGATCACAGCGAATTATGCAAACGTGATTGGCGAAACGTTCGATTTCGGCTGAGACTTCGACAACTCTGCCGAAAGTCGAAAGGTGCGCGGAATGTCAGTGTTTACAAATGCATGGTCCCGGATTTCTGGGGCTTTTCTGATCGCTGCTGTTAGTGTCGCTGTTGCGCAGCCTGTTGCTGCCCAAGATTCAGCGCTTCCAGACTATGTCATTGAGCAATTTGGCGCACCACCTGCGATCCCGTCAGGACCACTGTCGAAAGAGCTTCAAGACGCGGTGAAAACGGCCTTCGTGGACAGCTTCGTTCAATCCGCCTGGGGACCCGATCAAGAAGAGGCTTTGACGACAGTCGTGGCCTCAAACGACCCCCGCCTTGCCTGGATCATCAGCGACTGGCTTCGTTTCGTGAATGGACGTGAATTCAACGCCCAATTGACCGACGTCGCCAGCGCACTTTTGGGAAAAGAGTTCTCACATCAGAATAGCTGGGGCGTGGTTACTGATCATCTGATGGCATGGGATATACCCGCTCCGCCCGATTATCTGGACGTAAAACGGGTAATTTTTACGAACATTGTGCCCGGCTGGGAACGTATCTTTGTCGAAGGTGACATCGATTGGAGATTGGTTTCGTGGGGCGGTGTGCCGATCGACGACCGTCCCTATGATCGAACCAATGAGCGATGCAATTGCATCCCTGCGGCCGACAACCCAGCCGTCAGTACGGCGGACGAAGCAACTTGGCTCGAAGACGATGACATTGTCTTTGGTGTCGAGGTGAATGGTGAGTACCGAGCTTATCCGCGTCGGATCATGGAAGTCCGCGAGATGGTGAATGACACATTGGGTGGACGCGATCTCGGCATCCCGTATTGCACGCTTTGCGGTTCTGCTCAGGCGTATTTCACCGATCAACTGCCCGAAGGCGTTCAACGACCTATCCTTCGCACCTCAGGTCTGTTGATCAGATCGAACAAGGTGATGTTCGATCTTACGACATATTCTGTCTTTGATACCTTCCTTGGAAAGGCTGTAACCGGGCCGTTGGCCGAGCGCGGTATCGAGCTGGAACAGGCAAGCGTGATCACGACGAGCTGGGGCTCTTGGAAGGCTGCACATCCCGAAACCACTGTTCTGGTCGAAGCCCTGGCCTTGGGGCGCGACTTTGATTTCCGCAATGGTCGCGATGCAAATGGCCCGATTTTTCCAGTGGGCGATGTCGATCCGAGGCTCCCGGTACATGAAGACATCATCGGTATAGTCACCGCCTCCGGCACCCCAGTCGCCTTTCAAAGAAGCGCTGCTTTCCTTGCCTTGAGCGCTGGGGACGAAATCCGGTTTGAGAACGTGCAGCTAAAGCTGGACGCGGGCGGCATCAAAGCGGTGGATGAAGCGGGCAACGATCTGGGCAGCCATCAGGCGTTCTGGTTCGCATGGTCCCAATTCCATCCTACGACCGAGCTCTGGTCGCAATGATGGGATTCTGATTCCACCGATCTGCTGTTTCTCACAACCGTTTGTCGCAGCGTATTTTCTTCAATCCAAGCTATCTGCTTGCCCCATACCTGCTGCCCGGCCTAGATAGGCGGAAGCACTAAGAGGGAGCCCACATGCGTCGCGTCGTGATCACAGGAATTGGTATTGTTTGCCCCATTGGCAACAACGCCGCCGAAGTTGAAGCCAACCTCCGGGCAGGGAACTCAGGCATCAGCTTCCAGCAGGACTATGCCGATCATGGGTTTCGCAGTCAGGTCGCGGGTATCCCCGACATCGATCTGGAGGAGCACATCGACAAAAGGCAGTTGCGTTTCATGGGGCCAACGGCTGCATATGCCTATCTCGCCATGGAGCAGGCGATCGCTGACAGCGGCTTGGAAGAAAGCGATATCTCTAACGAGCGCACGGGACTGGTTGCCGGTTCTGGCGGCCCATCGACCTCCAACTTTTTTCAGGCGCACAACATCGTAATCGAGAAGGGCGCGCCGAAGCGCATGGGGCCGTTCATGGTCACGCGGTGCATGTCAGCGACGGGTGCGGCA
>JAPPOI010000158.1 GCA_028818055.1 Boseongicola sp. | reverse complement strand
AAGCTTTTCACGTGCCAGAGATTTTGAACGGGCGTTCGAAACACTGGAACCTGCAGTAAGTATCGTTGACTTGGGGTTGCCTGACAAAGATGGCCTGACATTAGTTAATGCAATCGCCGCCAAGTCAGATTGTTCCATTCTGATCGTTTCCGGGCGTTCTGCGGTTCAGGACCGCATCGTAGGCCTCGAACTTGGCGCTGACGACTACATGACAAAGCCATTCGAGGTTGCGGAACTGGTTGCGCGAACTCGGGCGCTTATCCGTCGAAGTCAGCCAAGCGATGTCTCGGCTGGAAGTGGGAAAGTTGTTCGGTGCTCAGGCTGGGAAGTGGATCTGGATCAGCATCTGATTTCGCATCAATCAGGTCTTTCACGACGTTTGTCTTCTGGCGAGTGTCAGGTACTGCAGATCTTCCTGAAGGCGCCAAACCGTCTGATTACCCGGCAGCAGATCCTCGATCAACTGGATGATGGTACCGGAGAATTCTACGACAGAACGATCGACGTGCGCATCTCGCGCCTAAGATCGAAGTTCAACGATCAGGCCAGCAACTCGGAGATCATCAAAACGATCTACGGTGCCGGTTACATTTTCATCGCCGATATTGAGGCCTAGCCGATCAACCCCAATCCATTACGACCTTGCCGGCATCACCGGCCAACATCACGGCGAACCCTTGTTCAAAATCATCGATAGATATGCGGTGCGTAATCAGGTCAGAGATATCGAGGCCGGATTGAACCAACGCGATCATCTTGTACCACGTCTCAAACATCTCCCGACCGTAAATTCCTTTGACAGTCAGCATCTTGAAGATGATCTCGTTCCAATCGACTGCAAATTCTGTGGGCGCAATGCCAAGCAGCGCAATCTTTCCGCCGTTATTCATCCGAGCGATCATCTGACGCATGGCCGCAGATGCACCTGACATCTCGAGCCCAACATCGAACCCCTCGGTCATTCCGATTTCGTCCATCACATCGCGTAATGCTTCGTTGCCGACATCGACCACATGTTGAACCCCCATTTTCCGGGCAAGCTCCAGCCGATAAGGTGCAATGTCGGTTATGACCACTTTCCGCGCCCCGACTTTTTGAGCGACCAAGGCACCCATGATGCCAATTGGGCCCGCACCTGTAACAAGAACGTCTTCTCCGACTAGATCGAAACTGAGGGCCGTGTGTACAGCATTTCCAAATGGATCGAATATCGCCGCGATCTCGTCTGGGATATCATCCGGAATCGGCACGACATTGCTTTCCGGTATGCAAAGAAACTCCGCGAATGACCCCGGTCGGTTCACGCCCACGCCAAGTGTATTCCGGCAAAGATGGCCACGTCCCGCCCTGCAGTTCCGGCATGTTCCACAAACAACGTGACCTTCGCCCGAAACACGTTGACCGCGCTGATACTTCGTGGCCGCCGGTCCGGTGTCGACGATCTCGCCGCAAAATTCATGGCCAACGACCATCGGAACCGGAACCGTCTTGGCCGACCATTCGTCCCACTTCCAAATGTGAACATCCGTTCCACAAATCGCCGACTTCCGAACTTTGATCAGGACCTCGTCCGGTCCGGGCTCTGGCACCGGAACCCGTTCCATCCAAAGACCCGGTTCGGGCTTTGATTTCACGAGCGCCTTCATCTCATTGTTCATGTCGCATTCCCTGCCCGTTTTTCAAAAACCAGCCACTCCCACTCAACACCCGCAGCGATATTCGCGGGCTGATTTGATTGTGTTCGTGCGCGGTGCCGAAGCAATAATCCGACTCTCTCGGCCAGTGCTATCGTGTCTTCAATATCGATATCAAAGTTTGTTTTGCCATCGGTGTCCGATCCCAGTCGAAGAGACATAGCCAGATAGCCCCCTGAGCCGAGAAGCTTCACCAAAGTCGAAAGCGCTGTGGATCGATGCACGTCCGGAACATGGTGCCAAACGCCAGACAACAGGCAAAAATCATACCGACCTGCTCTGTCCTTAAGATGCTCGAGCAAAGGAAGGTGGTCACTGATCCATTCAACTTTTTCCGATCCTGGCAGCCCTTCGGCTTGATCCGACATTTCTTCAACCGGTTCGACAGCGGTGACATTGTGGCCGTGCCGCGCAAACCACAACGCATCTCTACCACTTCCCGCACCGACATCGAGAATATGTGCTGGCTCAGTTGGAATAAACGTTGCAACCGACCGCAGGACGTACTCGGATGAAAGGCCAAGAAACCTCGCCCCCAACCGCTCTGCATTGCGCCGATACCGGTCAAGTGCTGGTACTTCATCGGCTGAGTTTGCCATCACAAAACGTCCAAGTTACGGCCCACTTCCTGAAAGGCCGAGATAGCTTGATCAAGGTCATCGCGGCTGTGGGCAGCCGACATCTGGGTGCGTATTCTGTCTTGTCCGCGGGGGACCACCGGAAAACTGAAGGGGGCCACATATATTCCCATGGTGTCGAGTTGCGCAGCCATTTCTTGGGCAAGCTTCGGGTCACGCAGCATGACAGGAATAATCGGATGTTCGCCGGGAAGTAGATCGAAGCCGAAATCCGTCATTTCTCTCCGAAAGTAAGCTGCGTTTTCCATTAGTTTGTCGCGCAGTTCAGTGGTTTGCGAAATCATGTCCAAAACCTTGATCGATGTTGCCGCTATGACCGGAGCAAGCGAATTCGAGAAAAGGTATGGTCGAGACCTTTGGCGCAGCCAATCAACGACTTCGCGCTTTCCACTTGTGTAGCCGCCCGACGCACCACCCAAAGCTTTGCCCAACGTGCCCGTAACGATATCGACACGTCCCATCACACCGCAGTGCTCAATGCTCCCTCGACCCGTTTTACCAAGAAAGCCGACGGCATGGCTGTCGTCGACGACGACCAACGCATCAAACTCGTCCGCCAGATCGCAGATCGCATTCAGGTTTGCGATGTATCCGTCCATCGAGAAGACACCGTCCGTTACAATCATCTTGAAACGGCTGTCCCGTGCGGCTTCCAGTTGCGCCCTCAAGTCCAACATGTCTGAGTTGGCATAGCGAAAGCGCTTCGCTTTGCACAACCGAACACCATCTATAATCGACGCGTGATTTAAGGCGTCTGAAATGATCGCATCTTCGGGGCCCAGCAGTGTTTCAAACAGGCCGGCGTTGGCGTCGAAGCAACTGGAATAGAGGATCGTGTCTTCGAACCCAAGAAACGCCGAAAGCTTCGCCTCCAGCTCTTTATGAATGTCCTGCGTACCACAGATAAACCTGACGGAAGACATGCCGTAGCCCCGGTTATCCAACGCGTCTTTCGCCGCTTCGATCAAGGCAGGATGGTCGGATAGGCCGAGATAGTTATTCGCGCACAAATTCACGACTTGGCGTCCGGACTCCAAATCGATGGAAGCCGACTGCGCTGACGTGATTACTCTTTCGGTTTTGTAGAGACCGGCAGTCCTCAAACCCTCTAATTCAGACGACAGATGCTCAATGAACGAGTTCGACATTGCGGCGCTCCATGAGAAATTTTCTTCAGTATCACGCAAGAGTGCCGGAATGTAATGGCCCATTTGCGACGCTTCCAGATCGCAATTTTACTACTTCGTGGTGAGCGGTCCGAAAAGTGGCTCAACCGCCGCATTACACGGTGGGTGTATTTGATGTGCTTGCCGGAGATTTCCCCTTATCGGAGAAGGCGAATCCCCCTAATCGCAGGGCGTTGATTAACCAGTGAGGGGAAAGTATGTCCAAATCAACACTACTAGCGTGCGCTGCTGCAACAGCGCTATTGGCGGCTCCGGCGTTCGCGTCGACCGTTAGCTACAGTGCGACCTCAGCCGTTGGCTTTGGAAGCGATCACAGCGTCTGGCTTAGTGCTATGCCAGGTGGCGGCGACAATCGTGACTTTGATTTCGATCCAGCCGGTCTTTTGACCTTGGATAGTCATGCTGGAACAGGTTCTTTGACCGGTTCCACAACGTCGCAAGTCGTTGCTGGAGGTTTCGATATTTCGTTCGATTACTCGTATGATCTGTCGGCCTACAACAACAACCCGAAGTTCAAGTCCGAGAACGGATCGTCGGTTCAGTCCGACACATTCTTCTTGGCGATGCTCGGCGGGACTATGACAGGTACAGGCGTCTTCGCCGGTATCGACTTTACTGTCTCGGCAATGCCGACACCAGCTGACAACACCTATGCTGTTCAAATTGGTACTGAAGCCAACAACAAGAACAGCAATTTTGGTATGGCCAACTGGTTCTTCGTCAACGCCGGCAGCAGCTGTAGCAACAACGCGTACAACCTTTGTGGCATAATTGGCCGCCAAGGTGACGTGAATATCGACCTTGCTCCGGTACCTTTGCCAGCATCAGCGTTGCTCTTGATGGGTGCGCTTGGTGGGCTTGGAATTGCACGCAAGCGCAAAAGCTAATGCCATATCCAGCGGCGGGGGGCACTTGCCGCTGGAACCTGAAGCGTTTCAGCAAGTCATTTAAAATCGTTGTTTGCTGGAAATGCCGCGCAAAAACTCCCCGTCCGTGCCAGGCTTTATCCAAAAGTTGCGCGCCTTGTCTTGCCAACGTGCGAACAGCAGAAGCTGCCGACACATTTTTGTTTAGGGCCAGCTGTTGCAAATTACCGGTGATCTTCTTGGGAGTTGTTGGAAAAGTGCCAACCGGTCATCCCGTCTGCGTCGTCGAAGACGGTTTGGAGCTTCAACGAGGCCTGCTCGTGCGTATCAACCCGACCGAACAAATCTTGGTCTTTCGTGCGTTTTTGAACTTGCTGATTACTTCAAAACCCTGACAGGCACTTCATCAGGGTTTCGATCATACAAACCTACCCGAACATCCGAACCCAGCGGATCAGCATCGGTGCGAGACAGATGATCAGCAAAGCTGGCATCATCATGACCGCCATCACACCGGACATTTGCACAGGCAAACGGTTTGCCTTCTCTTGCGCACGTAACTCTCGCGATAGACGCATTTCGTCGGCATAAGTTGTCAGAGCATTCGAAATACTCGTGCCGTATTGGCCAGCTTGTAAGATGACGTTGGCAAAGGCCGCCATTTCTTCGACACTTGTTCGATCTGCCATGTCGAGAAAGGCTTTTTGCTTGTCCTTACCAGCTTGAATTTCAAGCTCTAACATCATGAATTCGGCTGCAATATCAGGAGCAACACCAGACAGTTCATGGCTGACGCGAACAATCGCAGCATCGAAACTCAAGCCCGCTTCGACCGAGACCTGAAGCAGGTCGAGAGCATTCGGCATCGCCTCCCAGATACGCTGTTTCCGCGCCGCGATCTTCCGCTTCAACCAAAACGAAGGAAGGTAAAAGCCCACCAAGGCCAAAACGGTCACAACATAGAACATGGTGGCGAATGACTGACCGGAAAGGTAATCCGTCAGTCCGTACTGGGACTGAATGTCTGGTGGAAGCTGCAGAGCGGCAATGTAGGCCAGCGGCATCCCAAATCCGAGCGCCGACCGCGTCAGATAATATAGAACGACAGCATTCCGTCGCTGAACACCCGCCTTGCGAAGCATAGACCGGATGCGTGTCCGATCTTTCTCGGACGTCGGCACAAACGCCCTGAGCAACCCAAAGGTGTCGTTGTCGTCGCCACGGACAAGATCGTAGTCCGCGGATGCGCTATGGCGGGCCGAGCCGGCTCCGAGGCGACGGACCTCGGCAGTCGGACCTGCAAAGGCCTGAGAAACGCCGTAGACCATGATCATGACGCCGACGGCAAGCACTGACAAAGTCATGACTTCAGGCGATGCCTGGAGCTGTTCGAGTACGTTGTTGATCAACTGTTCCATAGCGAAAAACCTAGTAACGGATGTTGACGAGGCGTCGCAGGATCAGGCCCTGCAAAACGATGAGACCGACAATCGCCGACATGAACGGGATAAAGAGCGGGTCATCCGACACTTCGGA
>JAPPOI010000429.1 GCA_028818055.1 Boseongicola sp. | reverse complement strand
CGATCCAGAGCAGGGCAGACTGCATGCGCTCACTGACGGATTCCTGCCCGATTGCGAATGCAATGAGCAGCAGGGAGGAAAGGACGAACATCAGGAGCATGTTCAGCGCATACCGACTGCGCATCTCCAGTTTCAGGTCCTTCTGGAGGACCGCCCAGCTGCCTCGAATCCAATTCATGCTGCCAAGATACGGTCGGGCGGTCTGTAATCGCTCAAAATTCGCCCACAAAGGCTATCTCGGGCTCCAAGCGATAGCCGGTGTCTTTCTCCACGGTTTCCACCACCAGGTCGATCATGGCGCGCACATCCGCAGCCGTTCCTCCACCACGATTTATCATGATGTTGGCGTGCCGGTGGGTGATCTCAATGCCGCCAATCCGAGTCCCTTTCATCCCGCACTGGTCGATCAATCGTCCGGCACCGATGCCTTCAATCTTCTTGAAAATCGACCCTGCGCTTGGCTCGGTGTCCAAGGGAGGATGCCGCTCAGCTCTCCAGGCCAGGTTTTCCTGGATGATGCGACGCATGACGTTCGTCGATCCTGCTTCCAGCTTGAATCGGGCACTCAAAACGATGTCGCCCGAATGGTGCAGAATGGATTGGTCGTAGCCGAAATCGAAATAATCCCGCTCCTGAGTCGAGATCGACCCGTCGGGGTGCATCAGTCGGGCATCGAGCACGACTTCATCGATGAACATGGTGCGTTCGCGGGCCGGTGCCGGAGCCAGGAAGTGCAGATTCTGCCAGAGGGCGCCTCCTACGGTTGACGGGATCCCGGCGTAGTGTTCGATACCGGAAAAACCCGCCTCCACGGCGAACTCGATGAGGTCAGGCCAGACGATCGCGCCACTTTCTACGGTGAGGATGCCGTCCTCTGAAATGGAACGCGCCGTCGCCGCATTCCGGATCACGAGACCACGAAAACCCCGGTCTCCAACCAGGATGTTGGCACCGAGTCCCAGAACGAAATGAGGCATTTCGTGGGTCCGAACCAGCTGCAACACGCGGGCGAGCTCATCGGCAGAGCCCGCTTCGAAAAACCCATCCGCCGGACCACCAATCTGAAAGGTGGTGTACGGAGCGAGACGGTGATCCCGGAGGATGCGATCCGCGCCGAATTCCGCGTCGAGAACGGCCAATTGCTCAGGATTCATGCGGGCGTGCAGGCTTCTGTCGACGAAAGCGGGCAATTTTGAAGGCAGCCGTAATTCGTCTGGATTTGCGCTGGACAAGGGCTGTAGGCGCAACACCGGGATGCAGCGCCCGTTTGAACAAGATACCCCACGAACATCATTTCAACGGAAGAGCATTCAGTGAACATGGCGCAACAGCAATACCCCAATCTATCACGTGCTGCCCTCAGACTGCTGAGCGGTGCATTCATATTCATTCTCGTTGTTTCGCTCGCTGGTGGGTGTATGACGACAACGATCGGGTCCGGAGAGGGCGCGGTCAAATACAGTGTGTTCGGTGGTACAGACCTGGAAAAACTCTATGGAGAAGGTCTGCAGATCCATGCTCCGTGGGTCAATCTGATTCGCTACGACGTGCGTGTCCAGGAGCAACTGGAAGACATCACGGCCCTTTCTTCCAACGGACTCTCCATCGGAATGGATGCTTCCATCCGCTGGCGTCCTGAAGCAGGCGCCTTGCCAAACCTGCACGTCACCTATGGTGAGGACTATTACCGAAAGCTCGTACAGCCTGAACTGCGAAGCGCGGTCCGCGAAATCGTAGGCCAGTACACGCCGGAGGAACTGTATTCATCCCGGCGGACGGAGCTGCAGGAAGCCATCTATGCGCAGGTCAGAGATGCCGTTTCGGGTGAGGATGTGACGGTAGACGCCGTCCTCATCAGGGACATCTCGCTGCCGGACCAGATCCGTGGCGCTATCGAGAACAAACTCAAAGAAGAGCAGGAGGCCGAACGCTACCAGTTCACGCTGGAGAAAGAACGGCTCGAGGCTGAGCGTAAGGAGATCGAGGCAACGGGTCAGGCTGAGTATCAGCGGATCATCACGCAGAGCTTGTCCACGCAGTTCTTGCGCTTCAAGGGTATCGAAGCCACGCAGGCACTCGCCAATTCGCCCAACTCCAAAACGGTGGTGATTGGCAGTGGCAGCGACGGTCTGCCCATCATCCTGGGCAACCAGTAATCCCTGACGTGGAGCTCCGGCTCCACGCTGGTCCCTGCATGGCTGCCAAGTCACCATCCGACTTCTTCGAACGGGTCTGGGAGGTCGTGGCCGAAATACCTTTCGGCTCCGTGACCACGTACGGCCACATCGCCGCGCATTTGGGTTCAAAGCGCGCAGCGCGCACCGTAGGGTGGGCGCTGCGCGCAGCAGCCCAGAGTGGCCTGCCGTGTCACCGTGTGGTGAATCGATACGGCGGGTTGAGCGGGCACGCCGCGTTCGGCGGACCGCATGTGATGGAAGACCTGCTCAGGAGTGAAGGGGTGTCCTTCGTAGATGGGGAAAACGATGTCCCGTGTGTGGACATCAAGCAGCATTTGTGGGTACCCGGCACCTGATGTGTCCGCGTGCGACGCGGCCTGCGGCTGCCCACAAACCGGGGCTGGTTTCAGCGTAGCGCCTCGATCGTGTCGTAAAACCCCGGGAAGGATACGTTGGCAATTGAGGCGTCGTGGATCAAGGTCGAACCCTTCGCGCCCAAGCCGGCCACTGCGAAAGCCATGGCGATGCGATGATCATGGTGCGTGGCAATTTCTGCGCCGGTCAGTCCGGCACCTCCGGTGATGGCCATGCCGTCTTCGAATTCCTCGACCTGAGCTCCCATGGCCCGCAATCCGGAAACAACCGCTGCAATGCGATCCGATTCCTTGTGCCGCAATTCGGCGGCCCCTCTGATTTCTGTAACGCCTTCGGCGAACACCCCGGCGACCGCCAGAATGGGGATTTCGTCGATCAGATTCGGGATGATGGGACCTTTCACGCGAATGCCCGACAAGGGGGCGGACTTGACAATCAAGTCGCCTATCGGCTCTCCGCTCACGTCCCGCTCGTTCTCAATGAGGATGTTCGCGCCCATGGCCCGAAGTACGTCCAGCAACCCGGTCCGCGAAGGGTTCAATCCTACGCGCGGCATGCGGATGAGGGATCCATCCAGGATACTGGCAGCCACCAGCATGAAGGCTGCCGCGGAGAAATCCGCCGGGATACTCCACATGCGGGCATACGGGGCCCGGCCACCGGTAACGCTGAGGATGGATTCGTCGCCCATTTCGAAGCGACTCAACCCCAGCATCCGCTCCGTGTGATCGCGGGATGGTTTGGTCTCTATAACCGACGTCTCACCATCGGCGTACAGCCCGGCGAGTAAAACGCATGACTTGACCTGGGCCGAGGCCACAGGTAGCCGGTAGGATATCGGGGTTAGTGGACTCGAAGCCGCCTTGATCTCGAGCGGTGCGTGACCATCTTCTCCGTCGATCGATGCACCCATCTCTCGAAGTGGATTCATGATGCGGCCCATGGGTCGCACCGAAAGCGAGGCGTCTCCGACCAGGGTGCTGTCAAACGACTGGCCGGCAAGAATACCAGAGAGCAGTCGCATGGTCGTCCCGGAATTTCCGCAGTCAAGAGGCCCGGAAGGCGCTTTCAACCCGTGAAGGCCTTCGCCATGCACGACCAGGGCGTCATCGTCTTGCTCAACCCGTATTCCCAGAGCTCGCACGCAGGAAAGCGTGGACTGAGGGTCCGCAGCGGTCGGGAAACCCACAATACGCGATGAACCGTCTGATATAGCCGAAAAAAGGGCGCTTCGATGGGCTATCGACTTGTCGGCGGGTAATTCTACCGTGCCTACCAAGGCGTCAGCGGGTAAAACTGCTTGCGTATCGGGAGGGGTCATTCGGCTTGTATTGCTCATTCGCCCGACGCCTGAACCGAGGTAGGCAGGATGGCAGCTTCGGCCTCGGCCAGCATACGCTGTTTCTCACCATGCTCAAGGAAGGCGAACCGAAATGCATTGAGGGCCGCCTGGCGGGTCTGCTCCGCATCGAGTCCGCAACGGCTGTGGGCCAACCAAAGCTCACCCGTTGTGGTCGTGTGACTGAACAACCGGCTGTCCGTATTGATGGTGACGGGGACTCCTGCATCAGCCAGCTGCTTCATGGGGTGCCCTTCATAGGATGGCACCACATGCGTTTGCACATTGCTCGTCGGGCAAATCTCCAGAGGAATCTGGCGATCCACCATGAAACGAAGCAGATTTGGATCATCTACCAAAGTGACGCCATGGCCGATTCGGTGGGCACCACAGAAGAAGAGGGCCTGCCGGATGGACTCCGGGCCCCAGGACTCACCAGCGTGCACTGTCAGATTCAAGAGACTGTTCCGGGCGTGATAGAACGCATTCAGGTGTTGTTTGGCCGGATTTCCTGCTTCGCCTCCCGCCAAATCGAATCCGATGACACCGCGCCCCAGATATTTTTCGGCCAACTCGGCTTGGGCAACCGAGGCTTCAATGAATCGGTCCCTGAGCGCACACACGATCACGCCCGAGCGAATGCCGAACTCGCTTTCTGCCCGGGCCAGTCCGTCCAGAACGGCGTCCATGACGCTTTCCATTGAAAGACCATCCGCGGTGTGAAGGACCGGACCAAAGCGCACTTCCAGCCAACGCACATTTTCGGCCGCAAAGTCGGCTGCCATTTCATAGGCGATCCGTGAAAGTACTTGTTCCGATTGCATCAGGCCGATGGTGTATTTGAACCACGCCAGGTATTCCCACAAATCGGAAGAGTCGTCCACCTTTTTCAGTTCGGCCTTCAAGCCGTCCAGATCCGTGGCTGGAAGCAAGTCCATGCGTCCCTGCCGGTCTGCTTCTTCCAGCATGGTTTCCAGCCGCATGGCACCATCAAGGTGGGAATGCAGTTCGGCTTTTGGCCAGTTGTGGATCTGGGCCCGGGTAAAATGTGAGGTGGATTCCATGGATGGAAAATAGGCATCCTCCGTACTGCGCCCTAACCATAATTGCGGCTGCTTGCGGAGGAACCCGAAAAAAGTCGTATCGTAGTGTGCTTGCAGACCGTATGCATCTTTGACCGTTTCCAACCCGCACTGATATGGGAAGCCTGGGACCTTTCGAACTCGTCTTAATATTCTTGGCCATTCTTTTGATTTTTGGTGCCAAGCGTATCCCTGAAATAGCCCGAGGACTGGGCAAGGGTATCAAGGAGTTCAAATCGGCCACGAACGAAATCTCCCGCGAGTTGAACGTGAATGAGCCGGCCAACCGAATTCATCCCACGCCGCCTCAGCAGGGACAGTCCGCGCCTCGTCAGCCGGAGCAACAGTCGGATTCCAACGAAGGAGCGCACCCGCAGTAGGCGGCTCCTTTCCGGTCGGAAGCAGGGCGTTGTCCTCAGGACACCCCCTCGGAAAGTCCGATCAGCTGACGTCAGGTTTCCTGGTCGGATATGTCTGTCCGCCCAATTTTCGACAGGTGTTTACACAACCGTGATTGAAGCGGGACAGCCGTACCCGTAAACTCCTGTTTCGGTACGATCGATTCTGATCGCACATTTCGGGCTAGCCCAATCGAATCACCCAACTCCACGGACCATGGCCATTCTGGTTGATAGCAATACCCGCCTTGTTGTTCAGGGCTTTACGGGAAAGGAAGGCTCCTTCCACTCCCAGCAGATGATTGAATACGGAACGCCCCTCGTTGCTGGTGTCACACCAGGCAAGGGAGGCGCTTCACATTTGGATCGTCCGGTTTTCAACACGGTGTCCGAGGCTGTGGAGCAGGAAGGAGCAAACGCTTCGGTGATTTTCGTTCCTCCTCCGTTCGCGGCCGATGCCGTGCTCGAGGCCGCCGATGCGGGGATCAAGACCATTGTCTGCATAACGGAAGGGATTCCGGTAAAGGACATGATCCCGGTGTACCGGTATGTCAA